>NZ_DFQP01000107.1:679-12816 GCF_002377845.1 Microbacterium sp. UBA3486 | reverse complement strand
GTCTGCCACGGCAAGCGCTACAACCGCGACACGCTCGCCGTGCACTACAAGGGCAAGAACATCGCCGAAGTGCTCGAGATGCCGATCGAGGAGGCAGCCGATTTCTTCGAGCCCATCCAGGCGATCCACCGCTACATGAAGACGCTCGTCGACGTCGGGCTCGGGTACGTGCGGCTGGGCCAGTCGGCGACGACGCTCTCCGGCGGCGAGGCGCAGCGCGTCAAGCTGGCGACCGAGCTCCAGCGTCGCAGCAACGGGCGCAGCATCTACGTGCTCGATGAGCCGACCACGGGTCTGCACTTCGAAGACGTCCGCAAGCTCCTCGAGGTGCTCAACGGCCTGGTCGACAAGGGCAACACGGTGATCGTCATCGAGCACAACCTCGACGTGATCAAGTCGGCGGACTGGGTGATCGACCTCGGACCTGAAGGCGGTTCCGGCGGTGGCCAGATCGTCGCCACGGGTACCCCGGAGCAGATCGCCCGCGTCGAGGCGAGCCACACCGGGCTGTTCCTCGGCGAGATCCTGGGTGAGGGGCGCTCCGCGCGGAAGGCCAGCTGATGGCCGATGTGCTGTCGTACAAGCCGAGGCCGGGGGAGATTCCCACCGACCCCGGCGTGTACCGCTTCCGCGACTCTGCCGGCCGGGTGCTCTACGTGGGCAAGGCGAAGAACCTGCGTCAGCGTCTGTCGAACTACTTCGCACCGTTGCGCACGCTGCATGAGCGCACCCGTCGTATGGTCACCACCGCCTCGTCCGTCGAGTGGACGGTGGTCCCCACCGATGTCGATTCGCTGCAGCTCGAATACATGTGGATCAAGGAGTTCGATCCGCCCTTCAACGTGCGTTACAAGGACGACAAGTCCTACCCGTTCATGGCCGTGACTCTCGCGGACGAAGCACCCCGAGTGATCGTCACCCGCAACCGCAAGATCCCCGGCGCACGGTACTTCGGTCCGTTCCCGAAGGTCTGGGCGGTGCACGAGACCATCGACCTGATGATCAAGGTCTTCCCGATCCGCACATGCAGCGACTCCAGCTACCGGCGTGCCATGCAGACAGGCCGTCCGTGCTTTCCCGGGCAGATCGGCAAGTGCGGGGGCCCCTGCTCGATGACAGTGAGCATCGAGGAGCACCGTGCCATGGTCGACGACTTCGTCGCCTTCATGGCAGGTGGCGATGAGCGTTTCACCCGCGAGCTCACGAAACGGATGCTGGCGGCATCCGCGGCGATGGACTATGAAGCAGCGGCCAAGTACCGTGACAAGCTCTCGGCGATCGAAGCCGTGCTGGGCAAGAGCGCACTGGTCCTCCCCAGCGACGAGGACGCCGATCTGTTCGGGATCGCGGAAGACGAACTCGCCGCCGCAGTCCAGCACTTCGTGATCCGTGGCGGCAGGGTGCGTGGTGTGCGCGCCCTGACCATCGAGAAGGAGATCGACATCTCCAGCGGCGAGCTCGTCGAGCAGGTGCTGCAGCAGGCCTACGGAGAGGCGCAGGACGTTCCGCGTCGGATCCTGGTTCCGACACTGCCCGATGACGCCGCGGAGCTCGAGGTGTGGCTGCGTGAGCGCCGCGGCAAGAAGGTCGAGATCGCGGTCGCGCAGCGCGGCCAGCGTGCCGACCTCATGCGGACCGCCACGCTCAACGCGCAGCAGGCACTGATCCGGCACAAGACGCGACGCACGACCGACTATGTCGCTCGAACCCAGGCGCTGACCGACCTGCAGGAGGCGCTCGGCATGGACGAAGCACCGCTGCGCATCGAGTGCTTCGACATCTCCCACCTCGGTGGCACGAATGTCGTCGCGTCGATGGTGGTGTTCGAAGACGGGCTTCCCCGTAAAGACCAGTACCGGTCGTTCAACATCGCCGAGACGACCGACGACACCGATTCCATGTACCAGGTGCTCCGTCGCCGTCTGGCCTACCTCGATCGTCCCGAAGAGCCCGAGGCCATCGACCCGACGACCGACGAGGTCGTGGCGGAAGACGTCGGGGAGGCGACGGTGCGACGCAAGCCCCGATTCGCCTATCCGCCGCAGCTGCTCCTCGTCGATGGGGGACAGCCGCAGGTGGAGGCCGCGGCCCGAGCGCTCCGCGACGCCGGACACACCGAGATCGCGGTCTGCGGCATCGCCAAGCGTCTCGAGGAGGTCTGGCTCCCCGGAGAGGACTTCCCCGTGATCCTGCCCCGCACGAGCGAAGCCCTGTACCTTCTGCAGCGCCTGCGCGACGAGGCGCACCGGTTCGCGATCACGCATCAGCGCAAGAGGCGGCGCAACGACATCGGCTCGGTGCTCGCCGAGGTACCGGGACTCGGGGCCTCCCGCATCAAGGTGCTGCTCAAGCACTTCGGTTCGGTGACCGCTCTCCGCGCCGCCGAGCCGGAACAGATCGAAGAAGTCCAGGGAATCGGTCCCGTGCTCGCTCAGAACATCCACACGCACCTGTCCACTCGCTAGGCTGGAGGCCGAGGGGGAGAGGGAGCACTGAGCAATGACTGACGGGGAGAAGGGCGAGTTCCTCATCGTCACGGGAATGTCCGGCGCAGGTCGGACGACGGTGGCGAACGCACTCGAGGATCTCGGCTGGTACGTCGTCGACAACCTGCCTCCGCAGATCCTGCGTCCGCTGCTCGATCTGACCGATATGGGCGGCACTGCTCTGCCGAAGGTCGCGGCGGTCGTCGATGTGCGCGGACGCAACCTCTTCGACGACTTCCCCGGCGTGGCGCGCGCACTGCGCTCCCGCGGTTCCGTTCGCGTGCTCTTCCTCGACGCGTCCGACGACGTCCTGGTACGTCGGTTCGAGTCCGTGCGGAGACCGCACCCGCTGCAGGGCGAAGGTACCCTGCTCGACGGCATCCGCATCGAGCGAGCCCGGCTCGCGCCGATCCGGGAAGCAGCCGACCTGGTGATCGACACGTCGACGCTCAACATCCACCAGCTCGCCACCCAGGTCTCCGACATCTTCTCCGAGGAGGGGGAGGCGCGACACCGGGTCACGTTGCTCAGCTTCGGGTTCAAGTACGGGCTGCCGACGGATGTCGACATCGTCGCGGACATGCGATTCCTGCCGAACCCGTTCTGGAACGAGGAGCTGCGGGGCCTGACGGGGCAGGACGAAACTGTTCGCGAGTACGTGCTCTCCCGGGATGGCGCGATGGAATTCCTGGACGCCTACTCCGCGGCGCTGGTGCCGGTGCTCGAGGGATATCAGCGCGAGAACAAGAGTCACTCGACGATCGCGATCGGCTGCACGGGGGGAAAGCACCGCTCCGTCGCCATGTCGGAGGAGCTGTCGCGCCGCCTCGCCGCGATCCCGGGCGTCGCCGTGAACGTCCGTCACCGGGACCTGGGCCGAGAGTAGCGGGCCGTCCGGCCGAGTAAGCTGGACGTTTGCGTCGCGATCCGGCGCGTGAACGTGAAGGAGTGTCGTGGCACTAACCACCGACGTCAAGGCCGAGCTGGTCAGCATCCGCAATGCACCCCCGACGGTGCGAGTCGCGGAAGTGACCGCCATCCTCCGGTTCGCCGGTGGTCTGCATTCGATCGCCGGTCGCGTGGCCGTGGAGGCCGAGGTCGACGCGGAGACCCTTGCACGCCGCGTCGCTCGTGACCTCGCCGAGATCTACGGTGTGCGACCCGAGATCGCCCAGGTCCAGTCGAGCACCGCGAACGACGGCGCACGCTGGGCGGTGCGCGTGATCGCACAGGGGGAGACCCTCGCCCGTCAGACCGGTCTGCTCGACCAGCGTCGGCGCCCCGTGCGCGGACTGCCCAACCGACTCACCACCGGCTCGCGAGCCGAGGTCGCCGGGCTCTGGCGCGGTGCCTTCCTCGCCGCAGGATCCCTGAGCGAACCCGGACGCTCGGCCATGCTCGAGGTCGTCTGCCCCTCGTCGGAGGCCGCGATGGCCCTCGTCGGGGCAGCGCACCGCCTCGGAGTCGCCGCCAAGGCACGCGAGGTGCGCGGAATGCCCCGTGTCGTCGTGCGCGAGGGCGAGGCGATCCGCACGATCCTCAACGAGATGGGTGCACAGAAGACCGCCATCGCGTGGGAGGAGCTCCGCCAGCGCCGCGAGGTCCGTGCCGGCGTCAACCGCCTGGTGAACTTCGACGACGCGAACCTCCGCCGCTCCGCGCAGGCCGCCGTCGCCGCGTGCGCACGTGTCGAGCGCGCGCTCGAGATCCTCGCCGACGAGGTGCCCGACCACCTCAAGGTGGCCGGCGAGCTTCGTCTGGCGCACCGCGACGCCAGCCTCGACGAGCTCGGCCACCACGCCGACCCGCCCCTGACGAAGGACGCCGTCGCCGGCCGCATCCGCCGCCTCCTGGCGATGGCCGACAAGCGCGCGCAGCAGGAGGGCATCCCCGGAACGGAAGCCGCGGTCCCCGTCGGACTCGACGTCTGATCCGCCTCTCGACCAAGACCCGCCGACCGGCCCCCGGACGGCGGGTCTTTCGTCATACGACGGAAGGATCGGGGGCGCCGCCGCGTTGTCGTCAGTAGGATGAATCACGTCCGCTCTACGCCGCACATCGGCGGCGCGGAGGATCGGCAAGCGCCGCGGCGCGGCGCGGATTGGATGAAAGCGATATGGCGACCTACACGCTCCCCGACCTTCCCTACGACTTCGCAGCCCTGGAGCCGCACATCAGCGGCAAGATCATGGAGCTGCACCACGACAAGCACCACCAGGCCTACGTGACGGGTGCGAACACCGCACTCGACCAGCTCGCCGAGGCGCGCGAGAGCGGAAACCTCGCGAACGTCAACAAGCTCGAGAAGGACCTCGCCTTCAACCTCGGCGGCCATGTCAACCACTCGATCTTCTGGACGAACCTGTCGCCGAACGGCGGCGGTCAGCCCGAGGGTGAGCTGAAGGCGGCGATCGACGAGTACTTCGGCTCGTTCGAGAAGTTCCAGGCGCACTTCACGGCAGCGGCGACCGGCATCCAGGGCTCCGGGTGGGCGGTCCTCAGCTGGGATTCGATCGGCTCGCGTCTGATCATCCAGCAGCTGTTCGACCAGCAGTCGAACACCGCGCAGGGCACGATCCCGCTGTTCCAGCTCGACATGTGGGAGCACGCCTTCTACCTCGACTACCTCAACGTGAAGGCCGACTACGTCAAGGCCGCGTGGAACATCGCGAACTGGGAGAACGTCGCCCAGCGCCTCGAGGTCGCCCGCAAGCAGACGAACGGCCTGCTGGTACTGTCGTAATCGGGTCGCGTCCCGACGGGCCACGGCTCGTCGGGACGCCCTCTCAGCCAAAAAACCCCGCGCTCCACGCGTGCTGGAAAGCAGCGTGCAGTGCACGAGAAACAGGGAGACCTGAGTGTCTGTCAAGATCGGTATCAACGGCTTCGGCCGCATCGGACGCAACTACTTCCGCGCGGCTCTCGCGCAGGGAGCGGACCTTGAGATCGTCGCCGTCAACGACCTCACCGACAACAAGACCCTGGCGCACCTGCTGAAGTACGACTCGGTGGGCGGCGTCCTCGACGCCGAGATCAGCTACGACGATGAGAGCATCACCGTCAACGGCAAGACGATCAAGGCGTTCGCCGAGCGCGACCCCGCCAACCTCCCCTGGGGTGAGCTGGGCGTCGACATCGTCATCGAGTCCACCGGCTTCTTCACCAAGGCTGAACTCGCCAAGAAGCACATCGAGGCCGGCGCGAAGAAGGTCCTCATCTCGGCCCCGGGCACCGGTGTCGACGGCACGTTCGTCATGGGCGTGAACGAGGACACGTACAACCCGGAGACCGATCACATCATCTCCAACGCCTCCTGCACGACGAACTGCCTCGCGCCGCTCGCCCAGGTCTTCAACGACGCGTTCGGCATCGACCGCGGCTTCATGATGACGGCTCACGCGTACACCGCCGACCAGAACCTGCAGGACGGCCCGCACAGCGACCTGCGTCGTGCACGTGCTGCCGCGATCAACATCACGCCGGCGTCGACCGGTGCTGCCAAGGCCATCGGCGAGGTGCTCCCGGAGCTCCAGGGCAAGCTCAGCGGCTCGTCGTACCGCGTTCCGGTTCCGACCGGCTCGATCGTCGACCTCACCCTCATCACCGACCGTGAGAACCTGACGGTCGACGAGGTCAACGAGGCGTACAAGAAGGCCGCTGCCGAGGGTCGCCTCGCCGGCTACCTCCAGTACAACGAGGACCCGATCGTCTCGAGCGACATCGTGCACAACCCGCACTCGTCGATCTTCGACTCGACGCTCACCAACGTGAGCGGCAACCTGATCAAGGTCTCCAGCTGGTACGACAACGAGTGGGGATACTCCAACCGTCTCGTCGACCTGACCGAGTACGTGGCCGAGCGCCTCTAAGCTCAGACACATGACTCTGCGCACCCTGGACACTCTGGGGTCGCTCGAGGGCAAGCGCGTCATCGTCCGTTGTGATCTCAACGTCCCCCTGCGGGACGGGATCATCACGGACGATGGCCGTGTCCGCGCCTCGTTGCCGACCCTCAACGCACTCATCAACGCGGGCGCCCGTGTTGTCGTGTGCTCTCACCTCGGGCGGCCGGACGGTGCGCCCGACCCGAAGTACAGCCTGGAGCCGGTGGCCCAGCGCCTGTCCGAGCTGCTCGGTGCCCCGGTCGCGTTCGCATGCGACACGGTCGGCGAGTCGGCGAAGGACGCCGTGGAGTCCCTCGAGGACGGCGGAGTCGTCGTCATCGAGAACCTGCGGTTCAACCCGGGGGAGACCTCGAAGGACGACGCCACCCGTGCGGCTTTCGCGGCTGAACTCGCGGAGCTCGGCGATGTGCTGGTCTCCGATGGGTTCGGGGTCGTGCACCGCAAGCAGGCGAGCGTCTACGAGCTCGCCGAGCTGCTCCCGTCCGCGGCCGGTCTGCTGATCGCGACCGAACTCGACGTGCTCGACCGTCTGACCGAGAATCCCGAGCGTCCGTACGCGGTCGTGCTCGGCGGCTCCAAGGTCAGCGACAAGCTCGGCGTCATCTCGCACCTGCTGCCGCGCGTCGACAAGATCCTCGTCGGCGGCGGCATGCTGTTCACCTTCCTCAAGGCACAGGGTCACGCCGTGGCGTCGAGCCTGCTGGAAGAGGACCAGCTCGAGACCGTTCGCGGCTACATCGCGGAGGCGGCGGAGCGTGGCGTCGAGCTCGTGCTCCCCACCGACGTCGTCGTCGCCGCATCCTTCGGCGCCGATGCCGCGCACGAAGTCGCTGCAGCCGATGCCATCGAGTCCACGCCGTTCGGTGCCTCCGGCATCGGCCTCGACATCGGCCCGGAGACGGCGGCACGTTTCGCCGAGGTCATCCGCGCGTCGAAGACCGTGTTCTGGAACGGCCCGATGGGCGTGTTCGAGTTCCCGGCGTTCGCGGCGGGTACCAAGACCGTGGCGCAGGCGCTCACCGAGGTCGACGGCCTCAGCGTCGTCGGCGGCGGCGACTCCGCGGCGGCCGTGCGGCAGTTGGGCTTCTCCGACGACCAGTTCGGTCACATCTCGACCGGCGGCGGCGCGAGCCTCGAATTCCTCGAGGGCAAGAAACTACCTGGGCTGGAGGTCCTCGGATGGGCGTGAACTCCCGTACCCCGCTGATCGCGGGAAACTGGAAGATGAATCTCGACCACCTGCAGGCGGTCGCGTTCGTGCAGAAGCTGCACTGGACGTTGAAGGACGCGAAGCACGAAGACGGATCGGTGGAGGTGGCGGTCTTCCCGCCGTTCACGGACATCCGCAGCGTGCAGACGCTCATCGACGCGGACAAGATCCCGTTCGCGCTCGGTGCGCAGGACGTCTCGGCGCACGACTCCGGTGCGTACACCGGTGAGGTGTCGGGGGCGTTCCTGGCGAAGCTCGATGCGAAGTACGTCATCATCGGTCACTCCGAGCGCCGTGAGTACCACTCCGAGGGTGACGACATCGTGGCTGCCAAGGTGAAGGCTTCGCTCAAGCACGGACTGGTGCCGGTGATCTGCGTCGGCGAGACCGCGGGCGACCTCGAGAAGTTCGGCGCCAGTGCGGTCCCGGTGTCCCAGCTCGAGGCCGCGCTCGAGGGCGTCTCGCCGAAGGCGGACATCGTCGTGGCGTACGAGCCCGTGTGGGCGATCGGCTCCGGCCAGGCAGCGACCCCGCAGCAGGCGCAGGATGTCTGCGCCGCGCTGCGAGCCGTCGTCGCGAAGGTCCTGGGCGACGAAGCGGCTGCGCGCACGCGCATCCTCTACGGCGGCTCGGTGAAGTCGGGCAACATCGCCAGCTTCATGCGCGAACCCGATGTGGACGGCGCTCTGGTCGGCGGGGCGAGCCTCGTCGTGGACGAGTTCGCCGCGATCATCCGCTTCGAGAAGCACGTCGGCGTGTGAGTGCAGCGGGGCTTCGGCCCCGCTGCACCGTATACTTGACCGTTACGGGGGCGCTCCGGCCCCAGCGAAAGGCTCTTTCTCGTGGCAATTCTCGAGTTCGTCCTGCAGGTCGTGCTGGGCATCACCAGCGTTCTGCTGACCCTCCTCATCCTCTTGCACAAAGGCCGCGGCGGTGGCCTGTCCGACATGTTCGGTGGAGGCATGACCTCAGCGGTCGGCTCTTCCGGGCTCGCGGAGCGGAACCTGAACCGCTTCACCGTCGTCCTGGCTCTGACGTGGTTCGTCTCCATCGTCGCGCTGGGCCTCATCACGAAATTCGAGGTCATCTGATGGCTACCGGAGGAAACGCTATCCGCGGCACCCGTGTCGGCTCAGGCCCCATGGGCGAGCAGGACCACGGCTATCACGCAGACCGCATCGCGGTCTCGTACTGGGACGGTCTCGGCAACGAGACCGTGCGCTACTTCGCCGCCGGTCTCCCCGAAGAGGAGATCCCGGAAACGATCGATCACCCGCAATCGGGTCTTCCCGCCGGTCGCGACAAGGAGAATCCTCCTGCGCTCGCGAAGGCGGAGCCGTACAAGACGCACCTCGCCTACGTGAAGGAGCGTCGTACCGACGAGGAAGCCGTCCAGCTTCTGGACGACGCACTCACGCAGCTGCGCGAGCGCCGGGGCCAGTGACCTCGGTCTGACATCGAAGAAGCCGCCGCGAGTCATCGCGGCGGCTTCTTCCGTACCCTGACACCGTCTTCAGCGGCAGCCCGCTGCGGCGTCGATGTAGTTCTGCGGGGGATAGCCGTACGCCCACACCCCGTTGGCGTCGTCGGTGTAGCCCATGCTGATGGCCCACGCGGTCGCCCACTTCTCGATGCTGTCCTGGGTGGACGAGTCGTACATGCTCTGGCACTTCACGCTGATCGCGTGCCCCACCTCATGGGCGACGAGCGCCTTGCTCCGTGTCGAGGGCCACTGCTCCGCGACCGAGTTCGAGAGCTCGATCGTCGCGCGCCCGGATTCTCCCCACCACCAGGTGGTGTACCCGCCCATGCTGCCGTTGTAGCCGGCCCCGCTCACGACCGGCGACCAGTCGAAGTCGAGGAGCACGCCGGGAGCGAGGGACCGCGCGAAGGCCTCGATCTCGAGCCGCGCGTTCAACAGCGGGCCCGACTTCTCCGCCAGTTCCTCGCCCTCGGTGGCGACGACCCGCGCGGCCGCGTCCTGCAGGGAGACGTAGGCGGTCGCCGCATCCTCATCCACCATCGTCGCGGCGATTGCTTCGGCGGCCGCGTCGCGCAGGGCGATCACGGCCTCGTTGCGGGCGGAGAGGTGCGCGGCCTCGAACGCCGGAGCGGCCGCACCGGCGGCGTTGATCACGGCCAACCCACTCTCCACCACAGCCTCCTGCGTGTCTGCCGTCTCCGCGGAGGCGACAGCGAGCTCATCGGACAGCACGTCGAGATCGTGCCGTCGCTGTTCCAGCTCCGACGTTGCGCCGAACAGTTCCCAGAACCAGCCCGGTTTCGTGCCCACCCCGGCGATCTCGGTCGCGACCACGGCGTCGGCCTCGGAGGCGGTGGTGGTGCCGTCGGCGAGCGCTGAGGCGAGCCCCGCCTGCACCTCCTCGGGCACCGCGATCGGCTGGTTTCCTCCGGCGAGGATCTGTTCCGCCGCCCCGGTGACCGCACGGAGGCCCGCGATCTCTTCACGGACCTGCGTCTTCGTGGTCGACGTGGCCTCGGCGGTGTTCCCGTATCGCGACAGCGCGTTGTCGTACCCGAGGTTCGCCGTCACCTGAGCGAGTGCCAGCCCTGCGATCACGGCCGCTCCGCCGAGCAGTCCGAGGACCACGCCCGTGTGCTTCTTCCGTCGCGGCGATGCAGCAGCAGTGGGGGGACCGGCGGAGAGCAGGACGGGCAGCACGTGCCCGCCCGGGAGCGGCGCCGTGCCCGTCGCGGTCTGGAAAGGGGGCCGGTCGGTCACGTCGTGCCCATTCGATGATGCCTTCCGGTCGGAGACTGCGTGCAGCGATGCTGACAGCGTATTCGACGGGCGGACGCGAGCCGGAGAAGGTCACGGGGAATGCGAGAAGGCCCCCACCGATGGTGGGAGCCTTCTCGAGCGGAGGGGCTGACGGGAATCGAACCCGCATCATTAGTTTGGAAGACTAAGGCTTTACCACTAAGCTACAGCCCCGGATCCGGACCTTCGGAAAGGTTCGGTACCGACTCATCGACTATACCGGACTCTGGCGCATGCTCTGGTCCGTTAGACTCGGTGGGGCTGAATCCGCGTGCGGATTCCCCGGGGCGTAGCTCAGTTTGGTAGAGCGCCCGCTTTGGGAGCGGGAGGTCGCAGGTTCAACTCCTGTCGCCCCGACACAGCCCCCACGGACCTTACAGCCGCGAATCGAAGCGGAAATCACAAGGAGAACACACCAGCATGGCGAACAGCACCGTCGAGAAGCTGACCCCGACCCGGGTCAAGCTCACCATCACGGTCACCCCGGACGACCTCAAGCCCAGCATCGCTCACGCGTACGAGCACATCGCTCAGGACGTGCAGATCCCCGGCTTCCGTAAGGGTAAGGTCCCGGCTCCGATCATTGACCAGCGCATCGGTCGTGGCGCCGTCATCGAGCACGCCGTCAACGAGGGCCTGGACAAGTTCTTCCGCGAGGCGACGGTCGAGCACAAGCTGCGCGTCGTCGGCCGTCCGGCTGCCGACATCACGCAGTGGCCGAACGAGAAGGACTTCTCGGGTGACCTGCTCGTCGACATCGAGGTGGATGTCCGCCCCGAGATCGAGCTTCCCTCCTACGACGGCATCACCGTGACGGTCGACGCCGTCGAGGCCGATGACGCCGCGCTCGACGCCGAGCTCGACAACATGCGCGCGCGCTTCGGCACGCTGGTCCCGGTCGACCGTCCGGCCGCCAAGGGCGACTTCGTCGAGCTCGACCTCGTCGCGACGATCGACGGTGCCGAGATCGACCGCGCCGAGGGCGTCTCCTACGAGATCGGTTCCGGCGAGCTGCTCGAGGGCATCGACGACGCGATCGAGTCGCTCACCGCCGGTGAGGACACCACCTTCCGCTCCGCTCTCGTCGGTGGCGACCACGCCGGCTCCGAGGCCGAGGTCTCCGTGACCGTCAAGGCCGTCAAGGAGCGCGAGCTCCCCGAGGCCGACGACGACTTCGCGCAGATCGCGAGCGAGTTCGACACGATCGCCGAGCTCCGCGAGAGCCTGGCCGAGCGCGTCGCTCAGCAGGGCGTCTTCACGCAGGGCTCCGCCGCGCGCGACAAGCTCGTCGAGGTGCTGCTCGAGCAGATCGAGATCCCCGTTCCGCCGCAGCTCATCGAGGACGAGGTGCACAACCACCTCGAGGGCGAAGGCCGTCTCGAGGACGAGGTGCACCGCGCCGAGGTCACCGAGGCGAGCGAGAAGCAGTTCCGCACGCAGGTGCTGCTCGACACGATCGCCGAGCAGGCCGATGTGCAGGTCTCGCAGGAAGAGCTCAGCCAGTACCTCATCCAGTCGGCTGCGCAGTACGGCATGGCTCCGCAGGAGTTCGTCGAGGCGCTGCAGTCCTCGAACCAGCTCCCGGCGCTCGTCGGAGAGGTCGCGCGCAACAAGGCCCTCGCGATCGCGCTCGGCAAGGTGAAGGTGGTCGACAGCAACGGCAAGGCCGTCGATCTGTCCGACTTCATCGTCACCGACGACGACGCCGAGTCCGCCGAGGCCGAGGAGAAGCCGGCCAAGAAGGCTCCGGCCAA
>NZ_DFQP01000107.1:0-569 GCF_002377845.1 Microbacterium sp. UBA3486 | reverse complement strand
GGCGGGTGCTGCGGCATCCGCCCTCTTTTCCATCCAGGGAGGGCAATCATGAAGACGTGGGATGAGCGCATCGACGAGGTGTGGGACGACGCGACGGGTGAGGAGGTCGGTGACGACACCATCGCCCGCATCGACGCCCTCGCCGCCGAGCGCGGAGCAGGTGACGCCCGCGCCGAGTTCGAACGCGCGGGCGCGCGGGATTCCGCAGGAAGGCCCGCGGAGGCCATCGTTCTGTATCGGCGCGCGCTGGCATTGGGGTTGGATGCTGAGCATCGCCCGCAATGCGTGATCCAGATGGCGAGCTCGCTGCGGAATCTGGGCGAATACGACGAGGCCCTCGCCGTGATCCGCGCCGAGGAGCAGCTGTCGGCCGACGGTCCCTACCGTGACGCCATCGCGTGCGTGCACGCCCTCATCCTCGCAAGCGCGGGGCGACCAGCGCAGGGTCTCTCGGTGGCGTTGCTCGCCCTGGTCCCGCATCTGCCGCGCTACCACCGGTCGATGACGGCGTATGCCCGCGAGATCGCGGACGCCGACACCTGATATGCCGACGGCGAACACGGCCTGGG
>NZ_DFQP01000051.1:0-76218 GCF_002377845.1 Microbacterium sp. UBA3486 | reverse complement strand
CTGCGGTCGACGATCGCCGCAGTGGCGCGCGCGCATTCCGCGCTCGCTGTCGCCTCCCGAGACGAACAGGACGCCCACGCGGCGGGCGAGGCGCTCGGTCTCGACGTGGACGGCGACCTCGAGGCCTGGACGGCGGCGGCGACCAGAGAGAGCGGTGCCTGGCAACGCGCGCGAGAACTCGAGGAGAGCGCGCCGACGCTCGACGCCGAAGTCCGAGCAGCGGAGGAGGCGGTCGTGGCAGCGACCGCGCGCATCGAAGCTGCGAACGTGAGGCGTGCCGCGCTTCCCGACGAGATCGCCGCGTTGCACACGCTGCGCGACGAGACCCGTCGCCTCGCCGATCGGGGGGAAGACCGGCAGGCCGCGCAGCAGGCGGCAGAGCTACGCCTCACGGCGGCGCACGAGGTGGAACGGCTGCGAATCGCCGAGATCTCCCTCGAGCAGGAGCTCTCGCAGGCCACCGCGCTGCACGCGGATACGCAGTCGGCTCTGGCGCGACTGCGTCAGCGACGAGCCGACGGCATGGCCGGAGAGCTCGCCTCGACGCTCCGCGACGAGCACCCCTGTCCGGTCTGCGGCTCGCTCGATCATCCGGCGCCGGCCACGCATTCGGATCCGGTCTCGCCCGAAGACATCGCCGCCGCAGAGGGCGCGCGGGATGCCGCATCGCAGAAGGAGCGTGATCTGGCGTCGAGCTCCTCGACGTTGCGCGCCGAACTCGCCGCCGTCACCGCCCGCGCCGACGGTCGGGATGTCGAACAGGCCGAGAGCGAGTACGCCGAGGCCGCTGCGGCACTCTCGAGCAGCCGTGCCGCCGCCGAGGAGCTGAAGACGCTCGACGGTCGCATGGACGAACTCGTCGCCCGTGTCGAACTCCTCGACGCCGAGCGGGAAGACGATGCCAGGGCTCTCGCAGAACTGCGCGAACGGCATGCGCTCCTCCGCCAGCGCAGCGCGGAGGCACACGAGCTGATCGCCGAGGCGCGGGGCGGTTTCGACACGGTTGCCGCACGGATGTCCGACACCGAGGCGAAGATCGCCGCGGCGCGCGCCGTGATCCATGCCATCTCGGAGCGGGCACGCAGGGTCGAAGTTCTCGCCGAAGCCGAGGCGGAGCGCGAGGCCGCGCTCGCAGACTCCGTGTTCGATGACGAGGCGGCGGCGGAAGACGCTCTGCGCTCGGCCACAGAGCAGGAGGCGCTCGACACGCGGATCGCGCAGCATGCGGTGCAACGAGAGAAGGAACGGGCCATCCTGTTCGACCTCGAGTTGCGCACGCTGCCGGAAGAGCCGATAGACCTCGCGCCGGCCGAGCAGGCATCGGCGGACGCGCGCAGCGTCTGGACGCGCGCGGTCGACGAAGCCGCCAGAGCCGCGGGAACCGCAGAGCGGCTCGGAGGGCTGATCGACTCGGCTTCGGACGAGCAGGCTCGCACCGCCGACGATGCCGCGGAGTTCGAGGTGCTGCAGAACCTCGCCGACACGATCGCGGGGCGAGGTGCCAACACCCGCAAGATGACGCTGGAGACGTTCGTGCTGGCCGCGGAGCTCGAGGAGATCGTCGAGGCGGCCAACCGTCGACTGCACGACATGTCCGCCGGTCGGTATCAGCTGCAGCACTCCGATGCGCTCGCTGCCCGCGGGGCGGCATCCGGACTCGGCATCGTGGTCTTCGACGCCTTCACGGGGCAGACCAGGCCGCCGCAGTCGCTGTCAGGGGGCGAGACGTTCCTCACATCGCTCGCCCTCGCCCTCGGGCTGGCTGAGGTCGTGACCGCGCGCGCGGGCGGCATCCGTCTCGATACGCTCTTCATCGACGAAGGATTCGGTTCCCTCGACGGCGACACGCTCGATGTCGCCATGCGAACTCTCGACGAACTGCGGCAGGGGGGCCGCACCGTCGGAGTGATCAGTCACGTCGAGGCCATGCAGGAGCAGATCCCCGCCCAGCTCACGGTGCGCGCATTGCCGAACGGACCCAGCGTCATCGAGGCGCGCTGACCCGAGACCGAGGCTGACGCGAGCGCGGGAGGGCGCCCCCTTCGTCAGACGCCGTACTCGCTGCGGATGAAGTCGCGCAGCTGCACGCTGCATCGTGCGACGGCCTCGCGCCAATCCGTCAGCGCACCGTCCTCGGCCTGATCGGAGACGGCGCGGAACACGCGGATCGGCACATCGAACTGTGCGGCGACCCAGATGAAGGCGTACGTCTCCATGTCGACCAGGGCCGCCCCCGACGGACGGATCACGGCGGTGACTTCGGCGTCCTCCACGAAGTGGTCACCGGTGGCGATCAGAACACCTTCCCTTCCGGTGCTGACGCGCGCCGGAAGGGAGACGTGCTGGCCACGGACGCCGTCGAGGTCGGTCACGTCGTGCTGGAATGCGGTTCCGACCTCATGCACGGTTGCCTCGAGAGCGGGGTCGATCGCGCCCGCCGTGCCCACGACCACGATCTCGTCGTAGACCCGGGCATCGAGCGCGCGGGTGAGCGCATACGTCGCCGGCAGCTTGCCGGGGCCGGTCACGAGTCGGTCGAAGCCGTCCAGCTCTTCCGGGAAGGCGGACAGTTCGGAATCAAGGGCAGCGACGAGGAGCTTCACCGCCCCATTCTCTCAGGACTTCACTGGCAGGAACGTGCGAACGCCGCGGCGTCACCCGTGCGTAACACAGAGGGGCGATACTGATTCGAGGACAAGACGGAGGATGACATGTCGTTGCAGCAGCAGATCTCTGAAGACCTCGGCGTCCGGCCGGAGATCGACCCGGAGGCCGAGGTCGAGCGCCGGGTCGGGTTCCTCGTCGAGTACCTTCGCTCGACCGGCGCGAAGGGCTTCGTGCTCGGCATCTCCGGTGGGCAGGACTCCACGCTGGCCGGACGCCTCGCACAGCTCGCGGTCGAACGGGTGCGGTCCGAGGGAGGCGAGGCGAAGTTCCTCGCCGTGCGTCTGCCCTACCGCGTGCAGCACGACGCGGCAGACGCCGAGGCCGCCCTCGAGTTCATCGCACCCGACTCCTCGGTCGAGGTCAACATCCAGAACGGTGTCGACGGGGTCGAGGAGGACATCGAGTTCGCGGTCACGAGCGACATCAGCGACTTCAACCGCGGCAACATCAAGGCCCGCGTCCGCATGGTCACGCAGTACGCCCTCGCCGGCCACGACGGGATGCTCGTCATAGGCACCGATCACGCCGCCGAGGCCGTGACCGGCTTCTACACGAAGTTCGGCGACGGCGCGGCTGACGTCCTGCCGTTGTCGGGGCTGAGCAAACGGCAGGGGCGTTCGCTGCTGCAGTTCCTCGGTGCTCCGGACCGCCTCGCGTTCAAGGTGCCGACCGCCGACCTGCTCGACGGCCAGCCCGGCCGTGCCGACGAGGACGAGCTGGGGCTCACCTACGAGCAGATCGACGACTTCCTGGAAGGGCGCGACGTCGAGCCCGAGGTCGCCGGCCGCATCGAGGCGAGGTACCTCGCGACGCAGCACAAGCGCCATCTTCCGGTGACGCCCGACGACACCTGGTGGCGCTGACCCGCTTTCCCGGGGAGGCCCACGCTTTCGCCCGTGTCGGATGCCGCGGATAGTGTCGAAGCATCCGACAGAACGGGAGCATCGTGCGGATCGACACTCAGGCGCAGCGCGTCATCTGGAGCGCGAGCGACCTCAAGGCGGCCGCGGAGTGCGAGTTCGCGTGGTGTCGGGCGATCGACGCGAAGCTCGGAAGAGTGCCGGCGGTCGAAGAGCCGGAAGACGCGACCCTGAAGCGGGCCGCCGAGTTGGGCGATGTGCACGAGCAGAACGTGCTGGCCCGCTACATCGACGACCTCGGTGACGAGAACGTCCACCGCATCGAGAAGGTCTCTTCCGTCGATGCCGATGCATTGGCGGCTGCGGTCGACGAGACCATTGCCGCCCTCCGCTCGGATGCGGAGGTCGTCTTCCAGGCGGCTTTCGCGACCGAGGAGTTCGTCGGTTTCGCCGACTTCCTCCGCAAGGATCACGACGGCCGCTGGCGGGTGCAGGACTCCAAGCTCGCCCGCAAGGCCCGTGTCACGGCGCTCATGCAGTTGGCGGCATATGTCGACCAGCTCGATCGCCTCGGCATCCCGCGCTCCGACGAGGTCGACCTCATCCTCGGCGACGGCACGCTCAGCACGCACGCCGTCGACGATCTCCTTCCGCTGTTCCAGGTGCGGCGGTCGCGACTGCGTGCCCTCATCGCCGATCGACGCATCGCCGAGGGTGCGTCGGGCGCGCCGCTCGCATGGGGCGATGATCGCGGCGACCTCCAGATCGTGGCCTGTGGCCGCTGCGCCACCTGCGAGGAGCAGGTGCTCGCGCATCGCGATCTCCTGATGGTGGCGCGGATGCGTCCGGTGCAGCGAGCACGTCTGCGGGCATCCGGCATCGAGACGATCGACGAGTTGGCCGTGGCACCCGAAGCTCCCA
Source organism: Microbacterium sp. UBA3486 (assembly GCF_002377845.1). Taxonomy (NCBI): domain Bacteria; kingdom Bacillati; phylum Actinomycetota; class Actinomycetes; order Micrococcales; family Microbacteriaceae; genus Microbacterium; species Microbacterium sp. UBA3486. The sequence goes on along the minus strand of NZ_DFQP01000051.1, from coordinate 71,770 downwards.
TGGGCATGAACGTCGACACGTTCGAGACTCTCCGAGCCCAGGCGCGTCTGCAGCTGCGGGCTGACGCCGAGGGAGCACCGACATTCGACGTCCACTACGCGCAGGCGATCCACACACTCCCGTTGCCCAGTCACGGCGATATCTTCTTCGACTTCGAGGGCGACCCGCTCTACACCGAACCCGCTCCCGACGGCGAGGCGCTGTGGGGGATCGACTACCTCTTCGGCTGGGTCGACAACGCGGACCAGTACTCGGCGTTGTGGGCTCATACCTTCGCCGACGAGAAGCGGGCTCTCGAGATGTTCCTCGACTTCGTCAATGCGCGCAGGCTGGCGCATCCCGGCATGCACATCTACCACTACGCGCCGTACGAGACCTCGCACCTCGTGGCGATGGCCGCGCGGCACGGAGTGCGCGAGGGCGAGGTCGATCGGCTGCTGCGCGAGGGCGTGTTCGTCGACCTCTACCCGCTCGTGCTGCGGACCGTCCGGGTCGGCTCCCGGTCGTACTCGATCAAGAAACTCGAACCGCTCTACATGGGCGATGACGTGCGCACCAGCGACGTGCAGAAGGGCGACGACTCGATCGTGCAGTACGTCGCCGCTCGTGAGCTCGCGGCGGCGGGGGAGAAAGCCGAGGCCGACGCAGTGCTGGCCGACCTCGCCGATTACAACCGCTATGACTGCGTGTCGACACGACGCCTGCGCAACTGGCTCATCGACATCGCACGCCGGAAGGGCGTGACGCCCGCGCCGCCCGACGATGCCGACGAGGTCATCTACGAGCCGTCCCCCCGTTCCGTCGCGCTGCTCGCCGATGCGGAACGCGCCGTGGAAGACGGCAGCGACGGGCTCGTGCACCGTATCGCCGCCGCGGCCATCGACTACTTCCCCCGCGAGGCGAAGAGCTTCTGGGTGTCGCATTTCCAGCGGCTGCGAGAGCCGGTGACGATGTGGGACGGCACGCGTGATGTGGTGAAGGTCGATCGCCCGTCGTCGGTCGTGCGCCGCGAGTGGAGCATCGGCGAGGGACGACGTGTGATGTCGCGTGACATCGAGATCCGCGGCGAGGTGTCGCCCGGCACGACGCTCGGCCCGGGGGCGCAGCCGTTCGCGCTCTACGAGGTCCCGGCCCCCTTCGACACCGAGGTGCCTTCACGCGCCGTCCACGTGCCGCACACCGTCACGGTGGTCGAGGTGCTCGACGACGGCTACCTCGTCTCCGAGTCGGCAGTGCAGGGTCAGACCTGGGACGAGCTGCCGCTCGCTCTCACCCCGGCGGCGCCTCCGCGCGTGGTCTCACTGCAGGGAGCGATCGACGAGTGGGCCGATGCCGTGCACGCGGCCGCCCCCGGCTTCCCGCACGACGCGGCGACCGACATCCTGCGTCGAATTCCCCCGCGCACGACATCGGGCGAAGCACTGCCCCCGGCCCGCGACGACACGATCGATGCGATCGTGCGTGGTGTGCTCGACCTCGACCGCAGCTACCTGGCGGTGCAGGGCCCTCCGGGAACAGGGAAGACCTACACCGGATCGCGTGTGATCGCGCGCCTGGTGAACGAACACGGTTTCAAAGTCGGCGTCGTGGCGCAGTCGCATGCGATCATCGAGACCCTTCTCGCGCGCATCGTCGCCGACGGCGTCGCGCCGGCGCAGGTCGCGAAGGCGCCGAAAGATCCCGAGGCAGAGCCGCCGTACACCGTGATCCCGAAGAACGGCATGGCATCGTTCCTCGCCGAGCACGCGGGCGAGGGGGCCGTCGTCGGTGGCACGGCCTGGGATTTCAGCAACACCCAGCGTGTCGACCGTGCAGGCCTCGATCTTCTCGTGATCGACGAGGCGGGTCAGTTCTCGCTCGCCTCGACGATCGCCGTCGCGGCTGGGGCGAAGCGGCTGCTGCTCCTCGGCGATCCGCAACAGCTCCCCCAGGTGAGCCAGGGCGCCCACCCCGAGCCGGTCGACACGTCTGCGCTCGGCTGGGTGATGGACGGTGACCCGGTCGTGCGATCCGAGTACGGCTACTTCCTCGCGCGATCCTGGCGGATGCATCCGTTCGTGGCCGCGCCGGTGTCGAAGCTCGCCTACGCCGGACAGCTCGCCTCGGCCCCCGGAACCGAGCTCCGGGCGCTCGACGGCATCGAGCCGGGACTGCACGTCGTGCCGCTGCGTCATCGCGGCAATGCGACCCAATCGCCCGAGGAGGCCGCGGAGGTCGTGCGACTCGTGCGCGATCTGGTCGGGAGAACGTTCACCGACAACGACCCCGACGCCTCGACGAGGCCGCTCGCGCCGTCCGACATCATCGTCGTCACGCCCTACAACGCGCAGCGTCAGCTGGTGCTCGACGCGCTTTCCGACGCGGGTTTCCCCGACGTTCCTGTGGGCACGGTCGACAACTTCCAGGGCAAGGAGGCTGTCGTCTCGATCACCTCGCTGGCGGCATCGAGCGGGAGGGATGCCCCGCGCGGCCCCGAGTTCCTGCTGCTGCAGAACCGGCTCAACGTGGCGATCTCCCGTGCGCAGGTCGTCGCCTACCTGATCCACTCGCCCGCGCTGCTCGACGATCTGCCGTACACGCCGGAGGGAGTGGCACGGCTCAGCGCCTTCGCCCGTCTGGTCGGAGCGGCGGAATGAGCAAGCCGAGGCGCGCGCACTCGACAGACGAGATCCTGCGCGCGGCTGCGGCCTGGGTGTGGTTCCCGCGCGACAGTGAGCACGAGCGCAGTGAGCTGCTCCTCGTGCGGGATCCGTCGAGATTCGGCGGCGGAGTCCGTGGTTCCCAGGTGCGCTCCGTCCTCGATCCCACGGAGATCGTCGACCATGCTCTGGAGCGGACGAGAGCGTGGGGCGCGTCGAGATTCACCTTCTGGACGAACCCCTCCGACCGTCCGGACGTCGAGGAGGAGCTTCGTCGGCGGGGAGCGGAGCACATCGACACGGTGGCGGTGTTCGCTCGCCCGGTCGATGGAGTCGCAGCAGTCGATGTGCCGGACGACATCACCGTCGAGGTCGTGCGCACGCTGGAGCAGGTGCGTGACGTCGACGCGGTCAACGTGCCCGTGTGGCAGCAGGAGCCCCTCGATCCGCAAGGCCTGCGGGCGGAGCTCGCCGAGGTGACGACCGCGCTCGAGACTCGCGAAGGCTTCCGGATTCTCGCGCGGATCGGCGGCCGGGCGGTCAGCACCGGAGGGTGCACGATCGACGGTGGATTCGTCCGGCTCTGGGGTGCTTCGACGCTGCCGGAGTACCGTGGTCGCGGCGCGTACCGCGCGGTGCTCGCCGAGCGACTCCGAGAAGGCTCAGCCTGGGGAGCGAGGACGGCGCTCGTCAAGGGGCGCATCTCGACGTCGGCGCCGATCCTGGCGCGCGCCGGCTTCACTCACTTCGGCGACGAGCGCGCCTACCGCCTGACTCTCGACGCCTGACACCGGCGGAGCGGGCTCGAGTCAGACCGTGCCGTAGAGCCGATCGCCGGCGTCGCCGAGCCCGGGCACGATGTACCCCTTCTCGTCGAGGCGCTCGTCGAGCGCGCCGAGCACGAGGGTCACATCGCGGTCGCCCGCCATCGCCTCGATCGCGGCGACGCCCTCCGGGGTGCCGAGCAGGCAGATCGCCGTGACGTCCTTCGCACCGCGGTCGAACAGGAACTGGATCGCGGCGGCCAGCGAACCCCCGGTCGCCAGCATCGGGTCGATCGCGAAGCACTGACGGTCGCTCAGATCATCGGGCAGACGCTCGGCGTAGGTCGTCGGCTCGAACGTGGTCTCGTCGCGCACCATGCCGAGAAAGCCGACCTCGGCGGTCGGGAGCAGCTTCACGAGGCCTTCGAGCATGCCGAGACCGGCACGCAGGATCGGCACGACGATCGGTCGCGGTTCCGAGATCTTCACGCCCGTCGTGGTGGTCACCGGGGTCGTGATCTCGATCGGGCTGACCTTCACGTTGCGTGTCGCCTCGTACGCGAGCAGCGTGACGAGCTCCTCCGTGAGCTGCCGGAAGACCGGCGACGGCGTGCGCGCATCGCGCAGTACCGAGAGCTTGTGAGTGATGAGAGGGTGGTCGGCCACGTGAACACGCATGGATACAGGGTAATGCGCCGCGCGGTCGGGCACGACATCGAAGCTCCGCCCGCGCTCGGCGGCTGTCGTAGGCTCGACGCATGACCGCTGCAGACGACCTCGCGATGCAGCGCGCCCTCGTGCTCGCCGCCGAGGCGGCCGCGGCATCCGAGATCCCCGTCGGCGCCGTCGTGATCGACGGGGGAGGGCGGATCATCGCCGAAGGGCGCAACACCCGCGAGGAGACCCACGATCCGACCGGTCACGCCGAGATCGAGGCGCTGCGGCGCGCGGCGGCGTCCGTCGGTTCCTGGAACCTCGACGGGCACACGCTCGTGGTCACCCTCGAGCCGTGCATCATGTGTGCCGGTGCCATCCTGCAGTCCCGCGTCGGCCGTGTGGTGTTCGGAGCCTGGGACGACAAGGCCGGAGCGGCCGGGTCCATGTACGACGTGCTGCGCGATCGCCGGCTGCCCTACCGGGCCGAGGTCATCGGTGGCGTCCAGGCCGACGCGGCCACAGCGGTGCTGCGTTGGTTCTTCGAGCAGCGTCGCTGAGTCGAGCCCCGCTCAGTCGGACGACTTCAGTACAAAGACGTCGGTGGAGGGCTCGGGGTCGATCGCCGGGCGGTACACGTCGGGCTCGATGTAGACGATCCGCGCCACCGGAACGGCCTCGCGGATACGGGCCTCGATCGCGTTGATGTCGTCGGCGGCCTCGCGCAGCGGCTTGTCGGCGTTCAGCGCGATCTTCGCGGCGACCATCAGCTCGTCCGGGCCGAGGTAGAGCGTCTTCATGTGGATGATCTTCTCGATCTCATCGCCCGCGTTGATCGCGTCCACGATACGGTCGTGGTCCGCCTGCGTCGCGCCTTCACCGACCAGGAGGCTCTTCGTCTCGACGCCCAGCACGATCGCGATCAGCACCAGCAGCACACCGATCATCACGGTGCCGAGTGCATCGAACATCGGGTTGCCCGTGATGAGGGTGAGGCCGACGCCGAGAAGGGCGAACGTGAGGCCGGTCAGCGCTCCCACGTCTTCGAGCAGCACGACCGGGAGCTCAGGTGCCTTCGAACGACGCACGAACGACACCCACGACTGGCCCTTCTCCCGCACGAGGTTGCTCTCGCGCACGGCGGTGCGCAGCGAGAAGGATTCGAGCCCGATCGCGACGACGAGCACGACGAGCGGCAGCCACCACCACGTCTTGTCGAGCTCGTGCGGATTCGTGAGCTTCTCGACGCCTTCGTAGATCGCGAAGAGACCACCGACCGAGAAGAGGATGATCGAGACGACGAAGGCGTAGACGTAGCGCTCTCGCCCGTACCCGAACGGGTGCGCACGGTCGGCCTCGCGTCGGGCCTTGCGCCCTCCCAGCATCAGCAGCAGCTGGTTTCCGGAGTCGGCGACGGAGTGGATCGCCTCCGCGAGCATCGAGGCAGACCCGGAGAGGGCCCAGGCGATGAACTTCGCGAGGGCGATGCCCATGTTCGCCAGGAACGCCGCGACGATGGCCTTGTTGCCTCCGGATGCACTCATGGGACGAGTCTAGAACCGCCCGCCCGAGGATGTCGGAGTGCCCGCCGTAGGATGACGACATGGCTGACTCGCTTCCTTCGCTCGCTTTCCTCGGTGCCGGCTCGATGGGTGGTGCGATCCTCCGTGGGGTGGTCGCCTCGGGTATCCACATCGACGGCGGCATCGCCGCGACGAACCGCACCGCGGAGAAGGCGGAGGCCTTCGCCGGACTCGACGGCGTCGCGAGCATCGCGCTCGCCGAGCGGCCGGACGGCAATGCCGAGGCGGTGGAGGGCGCCCGCATCGTGCTGGTCGGCGTGAAGCCGGCCATGGTGCCCGACCTGCTCCGCGAGATCGCCCCGCACCTCGCCGCCGACACGATCGTGGTGAGCGTCGCCGCCGGCGTCACGCTACAGACCTTCGCCGATGTGCTCGGTGCGGATGCCCGCGTCATCCGCTCCATGCCCAACACCCCGTCCACCGTCCGCAAGGGGGTCACGGGTCTCGCCGCCGGTGCGGCCGTCTCGGATGAGGATCTGGCCCTCGTCCGTCGCCTCTTCGAGACTGTCGGGGTCGTCGTCGAGGTGCCAGAGTCGCAGATCGACGCGCTGTCGACGATCTCGGGCTCCGGACCCGCCTACGTCTATCTACTGATCGAGGAGTTCACGAAGGCCGCCGTCGGCATGGGCTTCGACGACGCCGACGCGCGACTGATGGTCGAGCAGACGTTCATCGGCGCGACGGCTCTGCTCGACGCCTCGGGCGAGGACCCTGCGGAACTGCGCCGCCGGGTCACGAGCCCGAAGGGAACGACCGAGCGGGCGGTGGCCGTCCTGCAGGATGCACACCTCGACGCCACCTTCGCCGATGCCGCGGCCGCTGCACTCGCGCGCGCCAGAGAGCTCGCCGCCGGAGCCTGAATCATGCAGCTGCGGATCGAGGGCACGATCTGGTACTGGCGGGGTCCTGCGCCCTTCCATTTCGTCACGGTGCCGGCGGCCGAGAGCGAGTTGATCCACGAGATCGCATCCGTCGTCACATACGGATGGGGAATGATCCCCGCATCGGTCACGGTCGGCGAGACCACGACGACCACCGCCCTCTGGCCGAAGGACGGCGGATACATCGTGCCGATCAAGAAAGCACTCCAGGACCGCGAGGGCCTCGGCGTGGACGACGTGATCGAGGTCATCCTCGACATCGACGCCTGACGGGTTCCGGTCTCGCTCAGCTCTCGCTGGACACGTCGGCGAGCACCTCGGGCCAGCGACGATCCAGGACCCTCCCGCCGAGCACGGTTCCACCCCAGATCGCCAGTCCGCCGAACGCGATGCCGCATGCGAGGCTGACCCAGCCGAGGGCGGGGTTCCAGATCGCCGCGATCGCGAATCCGAGTGCGGGGGCACCGAGGGCGAGCGTGATCGGACCGATGATGATCATCGCGAGCAACGACTGCACTCCTCCGGACGAGCCGCGTCCGAAGGGATTCGCCTCCGGGGCGGGTGCGCGTCCGGGGAGGAAGCTCCCCACCCATGCACCGGCGCCGCCGGCGATCGCCGTCAGGCCGAGAGCGGCGCCGAGACTGCCCGGCAGCAGGTCGGGACGTCCGGCGAGGAGGCAGGTCGCCACGCACAGCACGATCGTCACCGGAACCGCGATCAGCCCGAAGCCGAGCAGGCGTCCCGCGCGGTCGGCGGCACCGCTGACCCCGGTGAGGATGTGGATGGCGACGGCATCGTTGTCGTAGGCGATCGCCATCTGCACGATCGTTCCGGCGAGCAGGGCGTTGATCGCGGGGATCAGGGTGATGGCCGGGGCGAAGCCGATCGCCTCCTCCTGCAGACCGTTCATCAGCGCGATGCCGATGAAGATCGCCGGCAGCAGCAGAAGCATCACGATGTTGACCAGTTGGCGCGGATCACGACGGAAGTAGCGCAGCGACCGTGCGGCGATCGCCCCCATCGAGTTCGCCGGCAGCACCCGGTCGAGCAGACCGCCGGAACGCACCCGTCCGCCCCCGCTGCTCTGGATCGGCGAGACGAGTCGCGCGGCCAGCAGCCGCTGCGACGCGAACCACAGCACGACCACCGTCGCGAGGGCGATCAGCAGTCGGAGCGCGGCGGTGGGGATGTCACCTTGTGCAGCCGCGGCGGATACCCCGAATACGGCACCCACCGGTGTCCAGGCGGCGATGTCGGCGATGGTGGTGAACGCCTCTCCGACGTCACCGACCCTGGTCAAGGCCCCGATCCCCAGGTTGAGGATGAGGCCGGACGAGGCGGCGAGCAGCACGCCGAGGGTCAGCACCAGGTCGCGTGTGCTGCGGCGCGCCAGCCACCCGGCGAGGAGGCCGCTCACCACGCGGGCACCGAGCACACAGGTGATGACGGCCACCGGGATCATGATCACGGCGCTCAACAGAGCGGGCATGCTGACCGACCAGCCGAGCAGCATCAGCAGCAGGGCGACCGTGGTGCCGATGCCACCGATGGTCGTGGCGCCGGCGACGACGAAACCCGGCAGCAGTGCGGGTGCGGTCACGGGCAGCAGAGCGAAGCGCTCGGGAGCGAGCGAGTCGTCGGCGCTGACCAGGATCGAACCGATCCACCATCCGAGCACGATCACCGAGCCGGTGAGCACGATGGCGGTGACGGCGCCGTCCGGCGCGGCGAAGCGCAGCGCGACGAGTCCGGCGGTGAGCCCGGCGAGGAGCCCGAGCGCCACCATGCCCGTGATGATCAAGGTGACGATCATCCAGGGATTGCGGGACAACTGATGGCGGAGCTGCCGCCAGCGCAGACTTACGAGGAGCGCAACCATGCGAGCGTCTCCGTTCCGAGGTCGTGCGCCCCCACGAGCGTGAGGAAGCGCTGCTGCAGCGAGAGGCCGGCTCGCACCTCGTCGAGCGGGCCGTGCGCGAGCAGGCGTCCCTCGGCGACGATGGCGACTCTGTCGCACATCGATTCGACGAGTTCCATCACGTGGCTGGAAAGCACGACCGTGCCGCCGCCGTCGACGAATGATCGCAGGATCTGCCGGATCGTCTCGCCCGACACCGGGTCCACGGCCTCGAGCGGCTCGTCGAGGATGAGCAGGCGCGGAGCGTGGATCAGCGCGCAGGCGAGTCCGATCTTCTTGCGCATGCCCGCGGAGTAGTCGACGACGAGCGTGTCGCGGGCGTCGGCGAGCCCGAGGGCCTCGAGCAGGTCGACGGTCCGGGAGACGACGTCCGCCTCGGCCATGCCGCGCAGGAGCCCGGTGTATCGCAGCAACTCGGCGCCGGTCAGTCGGTCGAGCATGCGGATGCCATCGGGGAGCACGCCCATCCGCGCCTTCGCCTCGGCGGGGTTCTGCCACACGTCCGCACCGAGCACCCAGGCGGTTCCCGCATCGGGACGCAGCAGGCCCGTGGCCATCGCGAGGGTGGTGGTCTTGCCCGCCCCGTTCGGGCCGAGCAGCCCCAGCATGGATCCGGCCGGCACGTCGAGGGAGAGACTGTCGACGGCGACCTTCTGCCCGAACTGCTTGCGAAGCCCGCGAAGGGCGAGGACGGGAGGAGCCGCGGTGTGGTCGGTCATGGGTCCCATCCCATCACGACGGCGGGGACCCTCACATCCGCCGCGAGGGGGAGTCGGCAGACCGGACGACGCGTCGTCAGCGGTCGAGGCCGGCGAAGCGCTCGATGTCGCTGTTGGTGCCCGAGACGATGATGAGGTCGTGGTTCGTCACGATCGTGTTCGCCTCGGCGTAGCGGAACGGCTTGCCCGGACTCTTCACCCCGACGACGGTGACCTTGTACTTGGATCGCACGCCGGACTCGTTCAGTCCGACGCCGCGGATGAACTTCGGCGGGTACATCTTGGCGAGGACGAAGTCGTCGTCGAAGCGGATGAAGTCGAGCATCCGTCCGCTCACGAGGTGCGCCACGCGCTCACCCGCTTCGCGCTCGGGGTAGATGACGTGGTTGGCGCCGACACGGGCGAGGATCTTGCCGTGCGACTGGGAGACGGCCTTGGCCCAGATCTGCGGCACCTTCAGGTCGACGAGGTTCGCGGTGATCAGCACCGACGCCTCGATCGAGGATCCGACGGCGACGACCGCGACCTGGAAGTCCTGGGCGCCGATCTGACGCAGCGCGTCGATGTTCTTCGCGTCGGCCTGCACGGTGTGCGTGACCCGGTCGGACCACTTCTGCACGAGTTCGAGGTTGTCGTCGATCGCGAGCACCTCGCGGTCGAGGCGATCGAGCTCTCCGGCGCAGGCAGCGCCGAACCTGCCGAGACCGATGACGAGGACGGGAGCGTCGCCCCGCAGGACTTCAACCAACGATCGGCCTTTCCACGGGCAGTGAGTAGTACTGCGTTCGCGATGTCGCGGCGACCGCCGCGGCGAGTGTCACTGTACCAACGCGGCCCATGAAGATGGTCGCGGCCATCACGTACGAGGCCGAATCGGGAAGTTCCGCAGTGAGCCCCGTCGACAGGCCGACCGTGCCGAACGCCGAGATCACGTCGAACAGCACGTGGCTGATATCGGCCTTGGTGATCTGGGCGATGACGATCGTCGACAGCGCGACGATCGTGGCCCCCCATGCGACGACGCTGAGGGCCACGCGCTGCACGTCGCTCGGGATGCGGCGGCCGAACGCCTCGACGGACTGACGGCCCTTGGCCTCGGACCACACGGCGATGGCGAGCACGGCGAGGGTGGTCACCTTGATGCCGCCGGCCGTCGACGCCGAGCCGCCGCCGACGAACATCAGCATGCTGGCCGCGAGCAGCGAGGACCCGTTCAGGTCGTCCATCTCGATCACGTTGAAACCGCCGGATCTGGTCATCGCCGAGAGGAAGAACGCCTGGAAGGTGGTGTCGGTGGCGTCCATGGAGCCGAAGGTCTTCGGGTTGTTGAACTCGAGGATGACGAAGACGGCCGCGCCCAGGATGAACAGGAGGATGGTCGTGACGAGGGTGAGCTTGGTGTGCAGGGACCAGCGCTTCACGTGCCAGACGTGCTTGGCGAGCGTGTAGATGACGGGGAAGCCGATGCTGCCGAGGAAGACGCCCACCATGAGGAGCGAGAGCACCAGGTAGTCGTCGGCGAACACCGCGACGCCGCCGTCGTTGGGGGCGAAGCCGGTGTTCGTGAACGCCATCGCCGCGAAGTAGGGCGCCTCCCAGAGCGCCGCGATCGGGTCGACCCCGGCCATCACGAGCGCGGGATAGAGGAGGATCGCGAGCGATCCCTCGATGATGAGCGCCGAGACGGCGACGGTGGTCAGCAGCTGGCCGACTTCGCCGAGCCGCACGGTCTGGCTCTCGTTGACCACGCCGCCGTGCGCGCGCATCGGATTCGTGTCGCCGGCGGCCATCAGCTTGGCACGCAGGCCGAGGCGCTTCGAGATCAGCATGCCCATGAGAGACGCGAGGGTGAGGACGCCCAGGGCGCCGATGTTCACGCCGAGGAACACCACGACGTGTCCGAAGGGGGACCAGTAGTTGGCCATGTCGACCGTTGCGAGTCCGGTGACGCAGATGGTGGAGACAGCGGTGAAGAGGGCGTCGCTCAGCGGCGTGACCGTGCCGCTCGCTGAGGCGATCGGCAGGGAGAGGAGGACCGTGAACACGAGGATCAGCAGCGCGAAGACGACGATCGCGAAGCGCGACGGCGACGAGGTGACGAGGTGCTTGACCCATCCGGCCGCACTCTTCAGGCTCTGCCGCGGGGACGACGCCGAAACGATGCCCGACATCGCTGCCCCCTCTGGTTTCTCCTTCGGCCGCGCCGAGCGACCGCACGGCGCCTGTCGCCGAGCCTTCGTCATGGTACTCCGTGCCGGGGACGACTACCCTGAACTCATGACGGACATCTTCGACGTGATCGCAGACGGTACGAGGCGAGACATCCTCCAGCTCCTGCTGCGGCGCACGACCGAAGGGGAGGCCGGCACCAGCGTCAGCCAGATCGTCGCCGATCTGGGCATCAGCCAGCCCACCGTGTCGAAGCACCTGAAGGTGCTGCGCGACGCCGAGCTGGTCACCGTGCGCGAAGACGGTCAGCGCCGTTTCTACAGCCTCGCGGTCGAGCCGCTCGAAGTCGTGGACGACTGGCTGGTGCCGTTCCTGGTCGACGCCTACGGCGACAGCGCACCCGACATCGATTACCACGCGGTTCCCGAAAGCGCGGCGCATGCCGCCGAGGTCGTCGGACGGGCGGCCGCCTCCGCGAAGCACGTCGTCGCGAACGCGCTCAAGCGGCTCGGAGCGTGACGGTTCGAGCAACGCGGCCCGACCGCATCAAAGGCTTGTAGCTATTTAGCAAAGCTGTTAAATTCTAGGCATGAACCTCCTCATGCGCACACTTCGCGGCCGTATGCGGCGCCGTCTGCTGCTGACGTATCGGGTCGATCCGTCGGTGGCCGGCGAGATGATCCCCGCCCCCTTCCGCCCGCAGCTCATCGACGGGAGCGCGGTCGGCGGGGTGTGCCTGATCGCGCTGACGGAGCTGCGTCCCGGTTGGCTGCGACCGCGGTGGGGCATCTCGACGGAGAACGCCGCGCACCGGTTCGCGGTCGAGTGGGACGAGGGCGGGACCACGCGCACGGGCGTCTACGTGATCGAGCGGCACTCCTCGGACATCGTGCCCGTCATCGGCGGGGGGCGGTTCTTCCCCGGTGTGCAGGGGCGCGCGCGGTTCGACATCGACGAGACCGACTCGCGAATCCAGGTCCGGATGCAGGCCTCCGACGCCAGCGTCTCCGCAGACGTCGAGGTGTCGGAGGAATGGGAGAGCTCGCTCTTCCCGACAGTGGGCGACGCTTCACGGTTCTACCGGGCGGGCGCCACCGGCTGGTCGCCGCGACGCGACGGCAGGGGAGCGGAGGCCGTGGAACTGTTCGCGGAGCGCTGGGTCGTGGAGGCGGGCCGCGTGAACGAGGTCAGGTCGTCGTTCTTCGATGGGCTTCCGCAGGGCGCGGCGCAGATCGACAGCGCTCTGGTGATGCGCGATCTCCCCGTCAACTGGCGGAGACCCGCAACGACTCGCCCCTGACGACAGGGGGGCTTGTCGTCAGGGGCGAGGTGCGGGTCCCCACACCCGGGGCGGACTCGGCGGTGCCGGCACGAGCCCGGCGTCAACAGTCCCAGCGGCAGATGAGCGAAAGCCGCAGAACGCCTATGTCTCCGCTGGGATGTGGGCTCCGCGGGGATATGTCTTCGCGGGGATGCCCGCTGCCGCCGGTCCGCTCAGCGTCGCCCGGCTTTGCGGCGGAAGAGCCACGCGCCCCAGGCGACCGCGATCGCGAGGATGACGACGCACCAGCCGATCGCCCACCATGCCTCGCCCTGCACGGGAGCGTCCGTGAGCAGCCCGCGGATCGTCTCCACGATGGGTGTGATCGGTTGAGTCGCGGCAACCGGCTGCAACCACTCCGGCATGCTCGCCACCGGGACGAACGCACTGGACAGGTAGGGGAGGAAGAGCAGCACGAAGCCGTAGCCGTTCGCCCCTTCCGGGCTTCCTGCGGCAAGACCGATGGCGGCGAACAGATACGTGATCGCGAGGATGTACAGCGCGATCAGGGCGGCGAGCCCCACCCACTCCCCTGCGTTCGCGCTCGGACGGAAGCCGACGAGTACTCCTACGCCGATCACGATCGCCGTGGCGATGAGGTTGCGCAGCACGCTCGCGACGACGTGCCCGGTCAGCACCGTCCCCGCTCGCAGCGGCATCGTGCGGAACCGGTCGATGATGCCGGTGCGCATGTCGTTCGCGACATACACCGCGGTGGAGGAGGCTCCGAACCCCGCGCAGGTGAGGATGATGCCGGGCACCACGTAGTCGACGTAGGCGCCGGACGGATCGATCGCTCGGCCGAACACCCACGTGAACATGAGCATGAGCATGACGGGCAGCATGATCGCCATGAGCAGCGATTCGCCGTCCCTCAGCGAGTGGCGCAGGCTGCGACCGACGAACACCGCCTCGGCGGTGAGGCCTCGCAGGCGCGGGCGCGGTGAAGGGGCGGGGAGGGCAGGTGCCGCGGAGCGAGGGGCGGCGAGGGTGATGTTCATGCGAGCTCCTTCGCGGGGTGGTCGATGGGGGCGGCCGCGGTGACGGCGAGGAACACGTCGTCGAGGGTGGGGCGGCGCAGGGTCACGGTGCCGTCCTCTCCGTCTTCGTCGAGCAGGTCGAGCGCTCGCCGGAGGTCGGCGACCGTGCCATCGGTGGGGATCTGCCGGTGAAGCTCGCCACGGCGGTCGTGGAGTTCGACGGTGTCTCCGCCGACGCGCGCCTTCAATGCGGCAGGCGTGCCGAGGGCGGCGACCCTGCCGTCGTGCAGCACGGCGATGCGGTCTGCCAGCTGATCGGCCTCCTCCAGGTACTGGGTGGTGAGGAAGACCGTCGTCCCCGCGTTCGCCAGCATGCGGATGATGTCCCACAGCCTGCGACGGCTGCGGGTGTCCAGACCCGTGGTGGGCTCGTCGAGGAACAGCACCTCCGGCGTCACCACGAAGCTCAGGGCGAGGTCGAGGCGACGTCGCATTCCGCCGGAGAACGTGCGCACCATGCGGGAGGCGGCATCCGTGAGATCGAACTGGTCGATCAGGTCGGCGGTACGTCGTCGCGCGGCTGCCCGTCCGAGCCCGGCGAGCCGCGCGAACATGACGACGTTCTCGGACGCGCTCAGTGCATCGTCGACGGCTGCCGCCTGGCCGGTGAGGCTGATCCGTCGCCGGACCTCGATCGCCTGCGTCCCGATGTCCCAGCCGGCGACCCGCGCCGAGCCGGCGTCTGCCGCGGTGAGGGTGGTGAGGATGTTGATCGTCGTGGTCTTGCCGGCGCCGTTCGGCCCGAGCAGGGCGAAGACCTCGCCGCGGGCGACCGCGAAATCCAGTCCGTCGACGACGGTCTTGTTCCCGAAGGCCTTGCGCAGCCCCTGCACCTCGATGGCTGTCTCCATCAGGCGCTCCTTTCTGTGTATGTAGAAAACTGTGTATCACCAACGCAACTGTGTATGACCGTAACACACTGTTTAGCTAATAAACAGAAGTAGGATGAGCGCATGACTGAGACGGAGCCGCCAGAGCTGCCACGCGGGATCGCGCTGGCGTGGGGTGTCGCCGCGAACCCGCAGCGTGGTCCCAAGCGCGAGATGAGCGTCGAGAAGATCGTCGACGCCGCCGTCGAGCTGGCGGATGCCGAGGGGATCGGCGCCGTGTCGATGGCCGCGGTCGCGGCGCGGCTCGGATTCACGCCGATGTCGCTGTACCGATACGTGACGGCGAAGGACGATCTGCTGCTGCTGATGCAGGAAGAGGCGACAGGGCTGCCGCCGCAGAGCCACCTCGAGGCGGACGGCTGGCGCGGACGACTGATCGCCCTGTATGAAGAGCAGGTCAAGCTCTACCTGCGCCATCCCTGGATGCTGTCCCTGCCGATCACCGGATCGCCGATCACCCCGAACAGCTCGGCCTGGCTGGATGCCGGGCTCGCCGCTCTCGACGGCACCGCGCTGACGACGGAAGAGCGCATGGCCGTCGCGCTCGCGGTGACCGGGCATGCCCGCTGGTGCGGGATCGTGCAGGCCGGCTACACCGAGCAGTCCCGCGGCACGGGACTCACCCCGGATGAGGTGGCCGCGCACGAAGCCGCTCTCTTCGATCGGGTGATCACGGCCGAGGAGTTCCCCGCGCTCCGTCGCGCGATCGAAGACGATGTGTTCACCTCGACGGCCGATCCGTTCCGGTTCGCCGTCGAGCGGACCCTCGACGGGGTCGCGGCGTACCTCGCGGGTCTCGACCGCGGAGAGATGCACGCCGAGGCGGCGGGGTGGATCGACATCGACCCGGCCGAGGTGTCCGGGGATCGTCGATTCAAAGAGGCGCAGAAGGCGGTGCGCGAGGCTGAGAAGGCTCTGCGGGCGGCCCGCAAGATCGAGCGTCAGGCATGGCGGGAGGCCAGGGAGCGGTCGGCGAAGGTGAAGAAGTCCGGCTGAACCTGAGTTCTCGCGGTCTGTCGCACCTCACTGATCACACGAGTCACAGAGGTTTACACGCGTCCCAGCTACCACATAGAGTGTGCACATCGAGAAAGGGGTACGTGGGATGCCCGAGGTTCCTGACGTCCGATTCCTCACGGTTGCTGAGGTCGCAGAGCTCATGCGCGTGTCCAAGATGACCGTGTATCGGCTGGTCCATGCGGGGGAGTTGCCGGCCGTCCGTTTCGGGCGCAGCTATCGCGTACCCGAGTCCGCTGTGGCTGATGCGCTGCAGCGCCCGATCGCCGACGTCGGCTGACGTCGATCGCCTTCTCGTGCTCCGCCGCCGGCGGGCGGTAGATGCGTGTGACAGGCGACGCCTTCGGGTTTGCTAGACTGACCCGAGGCATTTTCCGTGCCCGTACCCGGGTGTCCGATTTCGGCGACACCCAGCCACTGACTTAGTGAGGTTTCCGTGGGTTCTGTCATCAAGAAGCGCCGCAAGCGCATGGCGAAGAAGAAGCACCGCAAGCTGCTTCGTAAGACTCGCCACCAGCGTCGCAACAAGAAGTAAGCGACCAGACACGAGCGCCTGTCTTCGGACGGGCGCTTTGTGTCTCCGGCCGCATCTCCGTCCCGCCGAGAGGATGTCATGAAGTCGATCACCGTCACCGAGCTCGCCGAGCGCACCGGTACCCCGCTCATCGATGTGCGGGAGGTGGACGAGTTCGCTGCCGGTCATGTGCCGGGGGCCGTCAACATCCCGATGTCCGAGATCGGCAACCGGCTGGAAGAGCTGCCTGCCGAGGCGTTCGACGTCATCTGCCAGGCAGGCGGGCGCTCGGCTCGTGTGGTCGAGGCTCTGGAGTCGCGCGGTTACGACGCCACGAACGTCGAGGGCGGCACCGGCGAGTGGATCGCCCAGGGCCGCGCGGTCGAGGTGCCGTCGGCGTGACCACGCTGACTCTGATCGGCAAGCCCGACTGCCATCTGTGCGACGTCGCCTCCGACGTCATCGATGCCGTCGTCGCCGAGCTGCCCGACGCCGCCGCCGAGCAGATCGAGATCGTGGAGGCGTCGATCCAGGACGATCCCGCCCTGTACGAGCTGTGGTGGGAGAAGATCCCGGTCGTGCTGATCGACGGCGAGCTGCACGCGCATTGGCGCGTCTCGCCCGACCGGCTGCGAGAGGCGCTCGAAGGCGCACTCCGTGGTGAATCCCCGACCGAACTGAAGGAAGCCCTGTGACGATCCGCCATGTCGTGACCTGGAAGCTCGCCGCCGAAGACGCCGCCGAGCGCGGTGCCCAGGCTGCCGAGGTCGCTCGCCGGCTGAACGCTCTCGACGGTGTCGTCCCGCAGCTCCTCTCCATCTCCGCCGGCGCGAACGTCGCCTATCCGGAGGCGAACTGGGACGTCACGCTCGTCGCGGACTTCCCCTCGGTCGCGGCGATCGACGAGTACCAGGTGCACCCCGCGCACGCCGAGGTCGCCGCGTACATCCGATCGGTCGTCGCCTCGCGCGTCGCCGTCGACTTCGAGGTCTGACACCGCGTCGCACCGTCCCAGGAACTCGGTTTCCACGTGTGATCGGGGCGTACTTGCAACACAAACGTAATGCGCGCGGATGCCTATGTCATTGGTCACCCGACGAGCCGCATGTTTAGATGAACTCCTACCCGTCAGCGGGCCTCCGTGCCCTCGACTCACAGGAGCCGACATGCCTCGTCGCAACCTCATCGCCGGTCTCGCCCTCGTGGCGACGGCCACCCTCGCGCTCGCCGGCTGCGCCACCGGATCATCCGACGCGGGAAGCAGTGACGCTCCCGCCGCCGACGACAAGTACGGTCTCGTCGAGGCCGGAACGCTCACCGTGTGCTCCGACGTCCCCTACCCGCCGTTCGAGGTCGAGGACCCCTCCAGCGAGACCGGCTACTCGGGCTTCGACATCGACCTGCTCAGTGCGATCGCCGAGAAGATCGACCTGAAGCTCGCCGTGCAGGACGTGGGCTTCGACGCGCTCCAGTCCGGCACCACGCTCGCCGCCGGCACGTGCGACATCGGTGCCTCTGCGATGACCATCACCGACGAGCGCAAGGCGAACATCGACTTCTCCGACCCGTACGTCGACTCGCTGCAGTCGCTCCTCGTGCGCGCCGACTCGGACATCAAGTCGATCGACGACCTCGACGGCAAGAACGTCGGCGTGCAGCAGGGCACCACCGGCGAGACCTACGCGGGCGAGAACGCTCCGGGTGCGCAGCTGGTGCAGTACCCCTCGGACGGTGAGCTGTGGCCGGCCATGCAGGCGGGTCAGATCGACGCCATCCTGCAGGACCAGCCCGTCAACTACGTGCACGAGCAGGACGACCCCGACTACAAGATCGTCGAGACGTACCCGACCGACGAGTCGTACGGCTTCGCCTTCGCCAAGGGCGAGAAGGACGAGCTGCGCGACGCGGTCAACAAGGCGCTCAAGGAGCTCCAGGACGACGGCGGATACCAGAAGATCTACGACGAGTACCTCGCGGCCAAGTGACCGGCGGGGTCGGTAGAGCGGGAGGTCCTCGACGATGGCGTTGAGGCGTACCACCAAGAGCAAGCTGTATCGCTACACGGTCTACGTGGTGCTGATCGCGATCGCCGTCTGGGCGATCGTGAGCACCGACTGGGCGAAGATCGGCCCGCTGTTCTTCAATCCTGAAGTCGCGGCGAAGATGTTCCCCGGGATCATCACGACCGCGTTGGTCAACACGCTGTGGTTCACGGCCGTTGCCTTCGCCGGGGGGCTGCTGCTCGGAGTCGTGCTGGCACTGATGAAGCTGTCGACCATCGCGCCGTTCCGGTGGATCGCGACCTGCTGGATCGAGTTGTTCCGGGGGCTCCCGGCGATCCTCACGATCTTCGGCATCGCGTTCATCCTGCCGATCGCGCTGGGCGTGCCCGGCACGAAGCTGGGCGGACCGGTCGTGCTCGGTCTCATCGGTCTCGTCCTCGTCGCCTCGGCATACATGGCCGAGACGATCCGTGCGGGCATCCAGGCCGTTCCGAAGGGCCAGACCGAGGCGGCGCGCTCCCTCGGCATGTCGCCCATGAAGACGACGTTCTGGATCATCGTGCCGCAGGGGTTCCGGATCATCATCCCGCCCCTGACCAACGAGTTCGTGCTGCTGCTGAAGGACACGTCGCTGCTCTTCGTGGCGGGTTCGTTCATCTGGTCGAAGGAGCTCACGACCTTCGCCCGCGATGCGAGCACGCAGAACGCGAACGGAACGCCGCTGATCATGGCGGCGATCCTGTACCTGATCGTGACGATCCCGCTCACGCGCTTCAGCGCGTGGCTGGAGCGACGGATGTCGAGGCAGCGATGATCACCGACCTGATTGATGTCCACGCCCCCGCGATCGACGTGCAGGGGCTCGTGAAGTCGTTCGGCGACAACGAGGTGCTCAAGGGCATCGACCTCACCGTCACCAAGGGCGAGGTCGTGTGCGTGATCGGACCTTCGGGCTCGGGCAAGTCGACGCTGCTGCGTTCAGTGAACCTGCTCGAGGAGCCGACCGGCGGCAAGGTGCTGATCGAGGGGATCGACATCACCGACCCCGACGTCGACATCGACCGCGTGCGCACCCGCATCGGCATGGTGTTCCAGAGCTTCAACCTCTTCCCGCACCTCGATGTGCTGGGCAATCTCACGATCGCTCAGCAGCGGGTGAAGAAGCGGTCGAAGAAGGAAGCCGAGCTGATCGCGCATGCCATGCTCGCCCGCGTGGGTCTGGCCGAGAAGGCCGACGCCTACCCGGGGCATCTGTCGGGAGGGCAGCAGCAGCGTGTGGCGATCGCCCGTGCACTGTGCATGAACCCCGACATGATGCTGTTCGACGAGCCCACCTCGGCACTCGACCCCGAGCTGGTCGGCGAGGTGCTGCAGGTCATGCGATCGTTGGCCGACGAAGGGATGACGATGCTCGTCGTCACGCACGAGATGGGATTCGCACGCGAAGTCGGATCCCGCCTCATCTTCATGGACGGTGGGCACATCGTCGAGGAAGGCGACCCGCGCGAGGTTCTCGGCAACCCTCAGCATCAGCGCACGAAGGACTTCCTCTCGCGCGTGCTCTGACCCGAGATCCGGTTCGCCGACACCTATCGCAATCGCCGAGACCCCCTGTTGCAGACGTCTGCAACAGGGGGTCTCGGCGTGGAACGTGGGTATCGAGCTCAGTCGGCCTCGACGACCTCGGCGTCTGCGGCGTTGCGACGCACGGAGTCGATGCCGTTCAGGGCGGCGGACTTCGACGAGTAGCCTTCGCTGATCGCGATGACCTCGCCGTTGCCGGCCTTCAGGCGGAACCGGTACTCGCCGGACTTGTCGGTGTACAGCTCGAACGTGCCTGCCATGAGGCGTCCTTTCTCTCTCGGATGGAGGGAACCCCGCCCCTCGGGCCTCACGCTAGCGTTCGGGGCGGGCCCGGGGGAAGAGCGATGGGTTCAGCCGCGCGGGTGCACGGCGACGGGCTCGGGAGCGATCGCGATGCGCACCCGATCGCCGAACGCGGGGTGGGTGCCCGGCGCATGCTGCACCCGGACGAGCTCACCGGATTCGGTGCGGACGAGCGTACGACGCATGCTGCCGAGGAAGGTGCTCTCCTCGACCAGGGCATCGGCTGCGGCATCGGCCTCGGATGCGAAGTAGACGTTCTCCGGTCGCAGATACACGTCGACCGGCCCGTCCGCCCGTGACTGCAGGGGAAGCCGCTGCCCCCAGACCATCACGTGATCGCCCTCGGCGACCCCGGATACGACGCTGGACAGGCCGACGAAAGCCGCGACTCCGGCGGTCGAGGGCATCGTGTAGAGCTGCTCGGGGGAACCGATCTGCTCGATGCGACCGGCGTTCATCACCGCGATGCGGTCGGAGACGGCCAGCGCCTCCTCCTGGTCGTGGGTGACGAACACGGTCGTGATGCCGAGTCGCAGCTGGATGCGGCGGATCTCGTCGCGCAGCTGCACGCGCACCTTCGCGTCGAGCGCGGAGAGCGGCTCGTCGAGAAGCAGCACCTTGGGCTCGGTCACCAGCGCACGGGCGAGCGCCACCCGCTGCTGCTGTCCGCCGGAGAGCTGGTGCGGAAAGCGGTCGGCGAAGTCGGCGAGTCCGACCAGCGCGAGGGCATCCACGGCGCGGCGCGAAGCCTCCGCCTTCGCGATCCCGCGCCGGCGCAGGCCGAAGGCGGTGTTCTCGGCGACCCGCAGGTGCGGGAAGAGCGAGTACGACTGGAAGACCATCCCGATGTCGCGCTTGTTCGTGGGCACTCGGGAGACGTCTCCGCCGCCGAGCAGCACGGCCCCCTCATCCGCGCCCTCGAGACCGGCGAGCACACGCAGCAGGGTGGTCTTGCCGCAGCCGGAGGGGCCGAGGAGCGAGACGAACTCCCCGGGGGCGATGTCCAGGTCGACACCGTGCAGCACCCGGTTGCCGCCGTAGCTCTTGACGATGCCCTGCAGCTCGACGCGCGTTCCCTCGCCCGCCTGGGAGAGCAGCAGGTTGTCCTTGGTGCGCGGCAGCGCGTGGTCGAGGGTCATGAGCGGGCCTTTCCGGTACCGCGGGCGACGCGGCCGATGACGAGGAGCAGGAGGAAGACGAGCACCAGCGCGAGTAGCGTGAAGATCGCCGGCGCATAGGGATCCTGTTTGTTCACGACGACCATGGCGGTCTGGAACACCTGGCGGTTCAGGAGCGAGGCGATCGTGAACTCGCCGAGCACCACCGCGATGGAGATGAGCGATGCGGCGAGCAGCCCCTGGCGGAGGTTCGGAGCGAGCACCCGGAGGACGACCGTCGGCCAGCTGGCGCCGAGCGACCGTGCGGCCTCGGAGAGGGTGCGCAGGTCGGCGGCATCGATCGACGCCTGGATCGAGCGGAACGCGAACGGCAGCACGGTGACCCCGTAGGCGAAGGCGAGCGTCCAGGTGCCGGTGCCGAAGGCGCGACCGATCTGCAGGTAGATGGGAGCGAGGCCGACCACGAGCACGATGGCGGGGATGGAGATGGGCAGCAGCACCGCGAACTCGAAGGCGGGCTTGAGCTTCGGGAAGCGCAGGTTCACCAGGATCATGGTGGGGGCGAGCAGGAGCAGCACGATGGCCACCGTGACGACGGCCAGGATCAGGGAGTTACCCAGACCCGCCCAGATCGGCCTCAGGGTAGCGGCCGCCGCGGGGTCGAACAGCGCGATCCAGCGGGCGAACGACAGCCCGCCCTCGGGGTCGCGCAGCGTGAAGAGGAACGTCGACACCAGGGGAACGGCGAAGAACGCACCGACGAGGATGCCGATGACCCAGCGGGTCGCGAGGGAGGGACCGAGCCGGTTCACGACTGCCACCTGGCCGCGCGTCGTTGCACGAGGGAGTACAGGGCCATCACGATCCCGACGATCACGATCATGCCGAGCGCGAGGGCGCCGGCGAGGTTCTCGCGGCCGAGGACCGTCTCGCTCGTGAGGGCAGTGCGAATCTGCAGCGGCACGATCTGCGCTCCCTGACTGGCGAGGGCGGCGGCGGTGGCGTACGACGAGAACGAGTTCGCGAACAGCAGCAGCAGGCTGGCGAGGAACGACGGCGCGAGCACCGGGATGCCGATGCGCAGCCAGAAGCTCGCGCGGGTGCCGCCGAGTGTGAGGTTGGCCTCGGCCCACTGCGGCTTGAGCGCGGCGAGGGCGGGCATGAAGGTGATGACCATGAGCGGGATCTGGAAATAGAAGTAGGGGAGGACGAGTCCGGGCAGCTCGTACAGCCAGGTGCCGTTCTCGAAGATGTTGACGCCGAACGAGTCCTTCAGGAAGACCGTGACGACACCCTGGATGCCGATGGTCGCGATGAAGGCGAACGCCAGCATGACGCCACCGAACTGGGCCAGCACGCCGGCCGCCGCGTCCACAGCCGAGCGCGTTCGCCCCTCGGGGTCCATGCCGAGCAGCGCGTAGCAGACGAGGGCGCCGACGAGCGCACCCACCACGGCGGTGAGCAGCGAGAGCCCGGCGGAGTCCGCGAAGGTGCTCAGCACGACGGGATCGGCGAGGGCCGACATGTTCGACCAGGTGAAGGAGCCGTCCTTGGTGAAGAAGCCGGAGCCGATCGACAGGATCGTCGGCACCGCCAGGAAGAGCACGACGTATGCGGCGAACGGGACGAGCCCGAGCCAGGCGAAGGACGGAGCGGACCGCCGGGCCCTCGCGTGCGGCGAGGACCCGGCGGAGGTGGTGGGGGCGGATGCCGCGGCATCCGCCCCCGTTGCGGTGAGGGTGGTCACTGGACCGCCGAGGCCCACTTCTCGCCGAGCAGCGTGCCGGCGTTCGTCGACTGCTCCTCGGTCGGGACGACCGTCTCCTCCGGTGCCTCGGGGAGTGCCGCAGCGAGGTCGGCGTCGATCGTGCCGGCGTCGGTCATGGCCTCCATGCGCACCGGACGGGCGCCGCCCTTCAGCCAGAGGTTCTGCACCTCGTCGCTGTAGAGGAACTCCTGCCACAGGCGGGCAGCAGCCGGGTGCGGGGCGTCGGCGTTGATGGCCTGGTTGTAGTACCCGGCGTAACCGGTGCCGTCGAACACGACGACCTTCCAGTCCTTGTTGTCGGCCGTGTGCGAGGCGTTCAGGTAGTCCCAGTCGAACACGACGGGGGTCTCGCCGCTCGCGATCGTCGCGGTGGTCACGTCGACCTTGAGCAGGTTTCCGGCCTTCTGCAGCTCGGAGAAGAAGTCGATGCCCGGCTGGAAGTCGTCGAGCGTGCCGTCGGACTGCACGGTGGCGAGGCCGACGGCGGCGAAGGCCGCACCGGCCTGGGTCGGGTCGCCGTTGATCGCGACGGCGCCCTTGTAGTCGGCCGAGAGCAGGTCGGAGAGTTCGGCCGGAGCGTCGAACTTCGACGAGTCGTAGCCGATCGACATGTACCCGCCGTAGTCGCCGACGAAGAGGCCGGTGGGCTCCTTCAGCTCCTCGGGGATGTCATCCCACGTCTGCACCTTGTACGGCGCGAAGACGTCGGTGTTCTGCAGGGCGACCGTGAGGCCGATGTCGAACACGTCGGGCGCGGTGTCGAGTCCCTCGTTCGTCTTCGCGGCCTGGATCTCCTCGGCGCTCGAGACGTCGGGGGAGGCCTCGTTGATGGTGATCTCGGGGTACTTCTCGGCGAACAGGTCGAGGATCTCGCCGTAGTTCGCCCAGTCGCGGGGGAGCGCGATGACGTTGAGCGAGCCTTCGGCCTTGGCTGCAGCCTCGAGGTCGGCGAAGGTGCCGAAGTCGGTGACAGAGGTCGCGGCGGAGGCGTCGACGTCGGAGCTGCCTCCGCCGGTCGCGTCAGCTGCGCCGGAGCAGGCCGTGAGTGCGAGTGCGGCCGTGGTGGCCAGGGCGATGCCGGCGCCGATGCGCGCGCGGCGGGTGAAGCGAGCCATGAGTGTCCTCTCGGTGTCCGGCGCTGTGAGCCGGTTTCGGGTTGCGAGAGGACACTATGAGGTGCAGGTTGCCGCCCGTCGCGGGTCTGGTGAACGGACGGTGGCGAGGCGGTGGCCGAACAGGGCCGCGGAGCCTCAGCTCTGCGGCACGCTGTACTTGAAGCCGCGGTGCGAGCCGATGTAGCCGAGACGCTCGTAGAAGCGGTGCGCGTCGGTGCGGGCGGCATCGGAGGTGAGCTGCACCATGGTCGCGCCGACTGCGGGGGCTGCGGCTTCGCCGACCCAGCGCATCACGGCAGAGCCGATGCCCGACGAGCGCAGTGTGCTCTGCACCCGCACCGCCTCGACGAGCAGCCGCCGCGCGCCGCGGCGCGCCATCCCGGGGATCGAGGTGAGCTGCAGCGTCGCGACGATCGCGCCGTGGAGCTCGACCACGAGCAGATCGTTCGACGGCTCGGCCAGGATCTCGACGAGCCCGCGTGCGTACGCGGGACGATCCTCGTCGGACGCCACATCACCGCGTGCCGCGCTGATCGGGTCGTCGGCGAGCAGCGTGATCACGGCATCCGTGTCATCGACGGTCGCACGGCGCAGGAGTGCGGTTCCGATACGCGATTCGAGCGGCTGGGGCAGCGGGAGGGCATCGAGCATGGCCCCAGTCTGCCAGCGCCCGCGGTCGGTGCGAGCGCGGATGCGAGGGTCGAGCCGACTCTCTGGAATCATGGCGAGGTGGATATCGGCGCCGTGCTCGGACTCGAGCAGCTCACGTGGGGGGTGCTGCTGCTCGTGGTGATCGCCGCGTTCTGCGCCGGCTGGATCGACGCGGTCGTCGGCGGGGGAGGGCTGCTCCAGCTCCCGGCGCTGCTGCTGATCCCCGGCATCTCCCCGGTGCAGGCGCTCGCCACGAACAAGCTCGCCTCGGTGTTCGGCACCGCGACCAGCAGTGTGACCTACTACCGCCGAGCCAGACCCGACCTGCGCACCGCCGTGCCGATGGCGGTCATCGCGTTGATCGGGTCCTTCGGCGGTGCGGCCGTCGCGACGGTGCTGCCGCCGGCCGCGTTCAAGCCGATCATCGTGATCGCGCTGCTCGCGGTGGCGCTGTTCACCGCGTTCAAGCCGCAGATGGGCGCGGCGACCCAGCTGCGGTTCGACGGGCACAAGCACCACATCATGGCGGGTGCCGCGGGGCTCGGCATCGGCTTCTACGACGGCATGATCGGACCCGGGACCGGCACCTTCCTCGTGATCACCCTGGTCGCGCTGCTCGGCTACGACTTCCTGCAGGCGAGCGCCAAGGCCAAGATCGTCAACCTCGCGACGAACGCGGGGGCGCTCATGCTGTTCATCCCTCACGGCGCCGTGCTGTGGCTGCTCGGTGGCATCCTCGCGGTCGCGAACGTCGCCGGCAGCTACCTCGGCTCCCGGATGGCGATCTCGCGCGGGACCACCTTCATCCGCGTGGTCTTCCTCGTCGTCGTGGTCGCACTGATCGCGAAGCTCGGCGTCGACGTGTGGAACGAGAACATCGTGCCCGCGTTCGTGGCGCTCTCGTCCTAGGCTCGAGGTGCTCTGCGGCGCGCGTCCTGGGGGATCAGGCAGAAACGCCGGATCAGGCAGGTTCTTCGCGGAACCGCCTGATCCGGCGTGTGTGCCTGTGCTCGCGCGAGGCGGCTGGCCTCAGGCCTCGTCGTCCTCGGGCTCGAAGTCGACGCCGGCCTCGGCGCGCTGCGCGTCGGTGATCGGTGCCGGAGCGGAGGTCAGCGGGTCGAAGCCGTTGCCCGACTTCGGGAACGCGATGACCTCGCGGATCGACTCGGTCTTGGTCAGGTGCTGCAGCACACGGTCCATGCCGAGCGCGATCCCGCCGTGGGGCGGTGCGCCGAACTTGAACGCGTCGAGCAGGAACCCGAACTGCTCGTCGGCCTGCTCGTCGCTGATGCCCATGACCTCGAACACGCGCTTCTGCACGTCTTCGCGGTGGATGCGGATCGAGCCGCCGCCGAGCTCGGAGCCGTTGCACACGATGTCGTACGCGTAGGCGAGAGCAGAGCCGGGGTCGGTGTCGAACGTGTCCTGGAATTCCGGCTTCGGGCCGGTGAACGCGTGGTGCACGGCTGTCCAGGCCCCCGCGCCGACGGCGACGTCGCCGGAGGCCACGGCGTCGGCTGCCGGCTCGAACATCGGAGCGTCGACGACCCAGGTGAACGCGAACTCGTCGGGGTTCAGGTAGCCGAGGCGGCGGCCGATCTCGACGCGCGCGGCGCCGAGCAGCGCACGGCTCTCCTTGGCGGAACCGGCGGCGAAGAAGACGCAGTCTCCGGCTTCGGCGCCGACGAGCTCGGCGAGCCCGGCCTGCTCGGCCTCGGACAGGTTCTTCGCGGCGGGGCCGCCGAGCGTGCCGTCCTCGTTGAACAGGACGTAGGCGAGGCCGCGTGCACCGCGCTGCTTCGCCCAGTCCTGCCACGCGTCCAGCTGCTTGCGCGGCTGCGAGGCGCCGCCGGGCATGCGCACCGCACCGACGTACTCGGCCTGGAAGACGCGGAACGGGGTGTCCTGGAAGTACTCGGTCGCGTCGACGAGCTCGAGGCCGAAGCGCAGGTCGGGCTTGTCGGAGCCGTACTTGGCCATGGCGTCGGCGTAGGTCATGCGCGGCAGGGGCGTGGCCACCTCGACGCCGATCGTCGCCCACATCGCCACGATGAGCGACTCCATGAGGGTGATCACGTCTTCCTGGTCGACGAAGCTCATCTCGATGTCGAGCTGCGTGAACTCCGGCTGCCGGTCGGCGCGGAAGTCCTCGTCGCGGTAGCAGCGCGCGATCTGGAAGTACTTCTCGACACCGCCGACCATCAGCAGCTGCTTGAACAGCTGGGGGGACTGCGGCAGGGCGTACCAGCTGCCGGGGCTCAGACGAGCGGGCACCAGGAAGTCACGGGCGCCCTCAGGCGTCGAGCGGGTGAGGGTCGGGGTCTCGACCTCGGTGAAGTCGTCGGCGTGCAGCACGTCGCGGATCGCCTTGTAGACGTTCGAGCGCAGGCGCAGGGCAGCGGCCGGGGCCGGGCGGCGCAGGTCGAGGTAGCGGTACTTGAGGCGGGCTTCCTCGCCCACGGTCTCGGTGTCGGCGAGAGCTGTGGAGACCTGGAAGGGCAGAGGCGCGGACTCGTTCAGCACCTCGACGTCGGTCGCGATGAGCTCGATCTCGCCCGTGGGCAGGTTCGGGTTCGCGTTGCCCTCGGGGCGCAGCGAGACCTCGCCGGTCACCTTCAGCACGAACTCGTTGCGCAGCGGGTGGGCGATCTCCTCGTCGCGGATGACGACCTGGGCGATGCCGGAGGCGTCCCGCAGATCGATGAAAGCGACTCCTCCGTGGTCACGACGGCGATCGACCCAACCCGAGAGGGTGACGGTCTGACCGATGTGCTCGGCTCGCAGAGAGCCTGCCGAGTGGGTGCGAAGCACGGAGTATTCCTTCTGATCTGGGAAATGGGGAACCCGCCCATTCTACGGGGGCGGTCGGGAGGTCATCGGCCCCGTCAGCGGTGCCCGAGCCGGCATGTCAGTAGGATCGCCACGACACAGCTCATACACAGAAAGGGTGCACCGTGGACAACAACGGCATCTCCGATCTCTACGCATCGATCTTCTCCGGCACCACGGGCCTGATCGCGCTCGTCTTCTACATCCTCGTCGCCATCGGGCTGTGGAAGGTGTTCACGAAGGCCGGATACCCCGGCATCCTCGCGATCATCCCGATCGTGAACCTCGTCTTCCTCGTGAAGATCGCCGGCCTGTCCGGCTGGTTCGCACTGCTGTACCTCATCCCGATCGCGAACCTGATCCTCGCGATCATCGTCGCGTTCAAGCTCGGCGAGCGCTTCAACAAGGGCGGGGTCTTCTCGTTCTTCCTGCTGTTCCTCTTCCCGTACATCGGGTACCTGATCCTCGGTTTCGGGGATTCGCGCTACAGCAAGGCGTGAGATGACGGCGTCCCGGTTGCACCTCGTCCGACACGGCGAGGTGCACAATCCGGCCCGCGTGCTCTACGGTCGTCTTCCCGACTACCACCTGAGCGACGCGGGCCGGGGGATGGCCGTAGCGGCCGCCGACCATGTGGCGGCGCTCGACCGTCCCGTCTCCGCGCTCTACGCATCGCCGCTCGAACGCGCGCAGGAGTCGGCAGAGCCGTTCGCCGAGCGCTTCGACCTCGTGCCGGAGATCGACATCCGCCTGATCGAGCCGACGAACGTGTTCGAGGGGACGCAGATGCGTCGCTCCTTGATGAACCCCCTGAACTGGTGGCACCTTCGGCAGCCGTCACTGCCCAGCTGGGGCGAGCCCTACTCGTCCATCGCGGAGCGGATGCTCGGTGTCATGGACGAGGCCTGGGACGCGGCGCCCGACGGCGACGTCGTGATGGTGTCGCACCAGGCGCCGATCTGGATCACCCACCTCCGCGTCGCCGGCCTGCCGTTGCGGCACGACCCGCGCACCCGTCGGTGCGCCCTCTCGAGCGTCACCTCGTTCGAGCGCGTCGGCGACGTCTGGCGCGAGGTCGCGTACGCCGAGCCTGCAGCGACCGGCGGTGCGGTCGACGTCGGCGCGGTCTGATCCGCGATTCGGGCGTGATCAATGCTCAGCGGCCAGCAGCGACTGGATGATGCCGACCGCTGCGAGCTGACCGGCAGCCGCGGCCAGCAGCACTGAGGCCATGGGCCCGGGAAGGGTCGCGCGGTGCGCGAGGTCGCCTGCAGCGAAGACGCCGGGGCGCGAGGTGCGTCCGAACTCGTCGATCTCGATGCACCCGGAGTCGAGCATTCCCAGTCCGAGCTGGGCGGCGAACGGCGACCGCTGGCGCATCTCCCCGGCAGAGATGAAGACGCCGTCGACGACGCTCTCGTCGGTGTCCGTGTGAACGCGGACACCTCCGTCGACCTTCTCGACGGAGGTGACCGGCGTGCGGCGCACCTGCGCGCCTTTCGCCTCGAGAGTTCGGATCTCGTCGTCCGCGAACTCCTCCCCGACGGGCACGACGGTGATGTTCCCGGCGATCCGACCCAACAGGCCGATGAGGTGCTCGGCCCGAGGTGCGGCGCCGATGATGGCGATGTCCCTGCCGGCATGCTCGTGTCCGTCGCAGAACGGGCAGCTGAAGGCGAATGTGCCCCACAGGTGGTGCAGCCCCGGGACATCGGGAAGATCGTCGGCGACGCCCGTGGCGAGGATGACCCGACGTCCCTCGACGACGGTGCCGTCGGCCACGCCCACGACGAACGCGCCCTCGACGCCCGAGACGCTCGTCGCCGCCACGTCGCGGATCTCCACGTCGTCGTACTCCTTGAGCTCGGCGCGGGCGGTCGCGCGCAGCTCCGAGGGTGGCATCCCGTCCGCGCCGATCATGTTGTGCATGTGCAGGACGGTGCCGTTGCGGTACTCGCCCGAATCCAGGAGCAGAGTCGAGCGGTGCATCCGTCCGAGGGTCAGGGCGGCCTGGAGTCCTGCCGGTCCTGCGCCGATCACGATGGCGTCGTACATGGGGGTCCTTCCGGTGGCGGGGTTGTTTTCCCCGTCAGTCTGTGACTTCATGTCAACATGAAGTCAAGCGATGCGCACCCCTGGTCCGTCGGCGATGTGGCCGAGCGCTTCGAGCTGCCGACGAACGTGCTGCGGCACTGGGAGTCGGTGGGGCTGCTCACTCCTCCGCGCGACTCCTCAGGGCGGCGGCGCTACGGCGAGGATGAGGTCGTGCGCATCGCCGTGATCCAGCGCAGCAAGGCAGCGGGGATGAGCCTCGAACAGATCGCGGTGCTGCTCGACGATGGGAGCGCCGGGCGGCACCAGGTGTTGCAGAAGCACCTGGACGACATCGATCGCCGTATGGAGGAGATGCGTCGATCGCGCGAGATGACCGAGCACGCGATGGGCTGCCGCGCGCACGACATCGCCACCTGTCCGCGGTTCCGGGCGGGCGTGGACGACGTCCTGGCGCGCTTCTGATGGGCCTCCGAAGGGTGCTCGTTTCCGGCTCGCGCATAGGAAGCTCTGCGTAAACTCGGAGTCGTGCCAAGCGATTCGACGGTCCGTCCGATCCGCAGCGGCCGCTCCTCCCGCACCCGGCGCTCGCGCCGTGCGGTCGGTGCCGCGCTCGCTGCGGTGCTCGCCATCGGTCTGAGCGCCTGCGCTCCCGATCCGGTCAGCGAATCGTTCCTGAACGGCGAGAACACCGGTTATGTCGCCGCCGACGGGGCGATCGTCGAGATCCCGGTCTCCGAGCGCGGTGAACCCGTCGTCTTCAGCGGAGTGACCGAGAAGGGCGAGGAGTTCGACAGCGCCGACATCGCCGGACAGGTCGCGGTCGTCAACTTCTGGTACGCCGGCTGCGCGCCGTGCCGCCTCGAAGCGGCCGATCTGGAAGGTGTCTGGCAGGACTTCCGCGATCAGGACGTCGCGTTCATCGGCATCAACACCCGTGACCAGGCGGACACGGCGGTCGCGTTCGCCGACGAGTACGGCGTCACGTACCCGAGCCTTATCGACGTCGACACCGCCCAGGCCAAGCTCGCCTTCGCGAAGGAGACGCCGATCGCCGCGACGCCGACAACCCTCGTGCTCGACAAGCAGGGCCGGGTCGCCGCGCGCATCATCGGCCCGATCGACGGCAAGTCGATCCTCTCCACGCTCGTCAAGGACGCCCTCGCGGAGACGTCGTGACCACCCGGGGAACGTCGTGAATCCCGAAGCGATCATCGGATCCGGGGCCCTCTGGATCGCGATCCCGGTGGCGATGCTCGCGGGACTCGTCTCGTTCCTCTCCCCGTGCGTGCTCCCGCTCGTCCCCGGCTACCTCGGCTTCCTCGGCGGTGCCGTCGCGCCTCGGTCGACCGCTGCTGCCGGTGCGGAAGGCGGGACGAAGACGCAGACCACCGAAACCGCGACGCGGGGGCGACTCGTCGGGGGCGTGCTGCTGTTCATCCTCGGGTTCACGATCGTCTTCATCCTCTACACCGTGCTCGGCGGAACGGCCGGGGTCTTCCTGCTGCAGTGGGGCGACCTCATCACCCGCATCCTGGGCGTGGTCATCATCGGGATGGGCCTCGTGTTCCTCGGCCTCTTCGGCTTCGCGCAGAAGGAGTTCCGCTTCCACGTCGACTCCAAGGCGGGGATCGTCGGTGCGCCGCTCCTCGGGGTGGCACTCGGGATCGGCTGGGCGCCGTGCATGGGGCCGACGCTCGCGGCCATCCTCGCCCTCTCCTTCAACGCCGGCGATCCGGTGCGCGCAGGTTTCCTCGGCCTGGCCTATTCGCTGGGCCTCGGGATCCCGTTCCTGCTCGTCGCCCTCGGCTTCGGCTGGGCGACGAAAGCGGTCGGCTTCCTCCGCCGCCACATCCGGGTCGTCAACATCGTCGGCGGCGTGATGCTGATCCTGCTGGGCATCCTGATGGTGACCGGCCTCTGGACCGACATCATGTCGCGCCTGACGGCGGTGATCGGAAGTGTCATCCTCCCGCTCTGACCGCCCCGTGAACTCCACCAGCTCCGACAAGAACCCCCGCACTGAGAAGGCCATGACCAAGAACAAGGGTGCCGCGAACAGCGACTCCAGCGATCCGCTCCGCCCGTCCGACCACGTCGACGGCGACGACTCGATCACCCAGCCGCGGCTGGGGTTCGTCGGCTGGCTGCGCTGGGGTTGGCGTCAGCTGACCTCGATGCGCACGGCGCTCGTCCTGCTGCTCGTGCTCGCGATCGCCGCGATCCCCGGCTCGATCTTCCCGCAGCGGATGGCCGACCCGAACGGCGTCACGCAGTGGGAGCGCGACAACCCCGACCTCTTCCCGGTGCTCGACGGGCTGAAGCTGTTCGATGTGTACCTGTCGCCGTGGTTCTCGGCGATCTACCTGCTGCTGTTCGCTTCGCTCGTCGGGTGTGTGATCCCGCGCATCAAGCACCACGCCAAGGCACTGCGCGCGCGTCCGCCGCGCACTCCCGCTCGACTGCAGCGGCTCGAGGACTACCGTGCGATCACGCGCGATCCGTCCGCGGACTCGGGCACCAGGACCGGTGACGCCGAAGCGGAGGCGGCCGCGTCCATCGACGTCGCGACGAAACAGCTGAAGGCCCTCGGTTACCGGGTGGAGCGCTACGACCGCGGACGCACGTTCTCGGTCTCCGCCGAGCGCGGCTACTGGCGCGAGACCGGCAACCTGATCTTCCACCTCGCGCTCGTGGGCGTGCTGGTCACGGTCGGCATCGGCGGCGGCTTCTCGTACACCGGTCAGCGCGTGCTGGTGGAGGGGGAGACGTTCGCCAACACGCTCCTCGACTACGACTCGATGAACCGCGGTCGCTTCGTGGGTGACGATGCGTTCGCCCCGTACTCGATGCGCCTCGACTCGTTCGATGTGACGTATCAGCCGTTCGGCGAGCCCGGCTCCGGACAGGCCGGCGACTTCTCCGCCAACGTCACGGTGCAGGAGAACGGGGAGGAGCGCACGGGGTCCGTCAAGGTCAACGAGCCGCTCGGGGTGGCCGACGACGATGTCTTCCTGCTCGGCAACGGCTACGCGCCGACCGTGACCGTGCGCGACCCCGAAGGCAACGTGGTGTTCACGAACAGCACCCCGTTCCTCCCGCAGGACAACAACATGACCTCGCTGGGCGTGCTCAAGGTGCCGGACGGGCTGGCCGAGCAGGTCGGCCTGGTCGGATTCTTCTACCCGACGACGGGTGTGCTCGAGAGCGGCGCGTTCTTCTCCGCGTACGGCGACCTCACGAACCCGACGCTCACGCTCGACGTGTACACGGGCGACCTCGGTATCAACGAGGGCGTGCCGCGCTCGGTCTACGTGCTCGACACCACCGGGATGACAAAGCTCACCGGCCGCACTACCGACGTGAAGTCGATCGAGCTCGCCCCCGGACAGACCGCGCAGCTGCCCAACGGCCTCGGCTCGGTGACCTTCGAGGACGAGTCGCCGGCCGGTGCGACGGATGCCTCGCAGTCGGTGAAGCGCTTCGCCTCGCTGCAGATCCACCGCGACGAGTCCGGAGTGTGGGTGCTCGGCTTCGCGCTGCTCGCCCTCGGCGGCCTCATGATCGCGCTGTTCGTTCCGCGCCGACGCGTGTGGGTCAAGGCCACGGCGCACGACGGCGAGATCGCCCTCGAGTACGCGGCCCTCGCGCGAGGGGAAGACCCGACGCTCGCGGCAGCCGTGGAAGACCTCGTCGCCGGTCACGCCCGACTGCTCGATGCGGCCGGGGGCACCACGGCGCGCCCACCGATCGATGACCCCGCGGACGAGTCCGCCGAGCCGGAAGCCCCGGCAACCGACACCCGGAAAGTAGACTGACACCATGCTCGAGCTCAACGTGATCTCGCCGGTCCTGCTCTGGACGGCGATCGCGATCTACGCGGCGGCCTTCGTGGCGTACGCCTTCGATCTCGCGCGGCGCTCGCAGGCGACGGCCGATGCGCAGAACGTGCGCGAGTCTGTGCTCGTCGGGGCCGGTGGCGGCAGCATCACCGCATCCACCGGCGCTCCCGTGGCAGACGCCGCTCCGCAGCGATACGTGATGGCCCGGATCGGCACCTCCCTGACCGTGCTCGGTTTCCTCTTCCACCTCGCCGCCGCGGTCACCCGTGGCATCGCGGCAGGCCGGGTGCCGTGGGCCAACCTGTACGAGTTCGCGATGATGGGCACGCTGCTCATCATCGCGGTGTACCTCGTCGTGCTCACCCGCATCGACCTGCGCTTCCTCGGCACCTTCATCACCGGCCTCGTCGTGGTGCTGCTCGGCCTCGGTGCGACGAACTTCTACGTCGATGTCTCGCCGCTCATGGACCCGCTGAAGAGCGTGTGGCTCGTCATCCACGTGTTCGTGGCCTCGGTCGCGACGGCGTTCTTCGCCCTCGCATTCGCCCTGTCGGTGATCCAGCTGATGCAGTCGCGACGTGAGCGACTTCTCGGCGAAGGCGCGAAGAAGACCGGGCCCGGCTTCCTCCGTACCTTCCCGAACGCCGTGCGCCTGGAGAGCCTGGCGTACATGTTCACCATCATCGGCTTCATCCTCTGGACCTTCACGCTCATCGCGGGGTCGATCTGGGCCTACTACGCCTGGAGCCGCTTCTGGGGCTTCGACGTCAAGGAGACCTGGACCTTCGTGATCTGGGTCATCTACGCCGGATACATCCACGCCCGTGCGACGCGCGGCTGGCGCGGCAACCCCTCGGCCTGGCTGGCGATCGTCGGGTTCTCCGCTGTGATCTTCAACTTCACGATCGTGAACGTCTTCTTCAAGGGCCTGCACGCCTACTCCGGCCTGAGCTGAGTCTGCCTCCGGCTGCGAAAACGGAGACCTCCCGGCTTCGTCCCGGCGCGTCTGAACAAGACACGCGGGGCGGGGTGCGGGAGGTCTCTGATTTGGCCGAGGGGCGAGCTGGGCCGAGGATCAGCCGCCGAGAGGGAGGACCTCGGCGTGCTCGATGCCGTCTTCGTACCAGACCAGCTCTGCTTCGGCGATGACCTCGGCGGGCGCGGATGAGAGCGGGCGGACCTCGGCTTTCGCGAATCGCGACCAGTCGGCCGCGTCGAGAGTCTTGCCGTAGAGCACCGACAGGTGGAACGTCCAGTCGGCCAGCGGGAGTTCGCCGAGGCGGCGGTAGTCCGTGGCGTCCAGCGCGGCAGTCAGGGTCGAGTATGCCGAGACGAGCGAGGCGCTCCGGGCGAGGCGCACGATCAGGATCTGCCAGGGCAGGGGGAACTCGTCGACGGCCTCGGCGCTCACCTCGATCGGTTCTTGCTGTGCCGCCCAGGTGCGGATCAGCGCCGCGAGTTCCTCGCGTCGCTCGGGCTCAAAGAACCCCCGGAGCGTGACGTGTCCGGTGTGCGGACGCCGCGCCGGGATGCCGAGGCGATCGAGCGCGGTCTCCTGGATCTCCCGATAGACCTCGGCGACCGCACCGGTGGGCCGGAGCACGAGGTACTGCTGCCCCTCGAGGCTCGCGAGTTGGTCGGGGGTGTCCATGAACGGTCGACGCATGTCAGGATCCTAGGTCGCGGGCGACGCGTGCCGAAACGGAGACGGTCACAGGTGCGGCCCGGCGCGTCATATGTCGACGCGCCGGGCCGGGCACGGGTGGTCTCCGTTTTGGCAGGGAGGTTCGGACGACGTCAGGCCGTGGCGAGGACCGCCTTGGCCGAGGTCGTGCGTCGCAGCGTCACGGCGAGCGTCGTGGCCACGAGCGACAGCACGCCCCAGACAACGAGTGCCGCGACCGCGGAACCGCTCGGCGTGATCAGACCCGCGAAGGCCGGAGCCGTCGGGAGGGCGGCTCCGATGCCAGCCAGCCAGTCCGGCACGGTCGAGATCAGGCCGGTCGCGACCGCGAGCACTCCGACGAGGGCGGAGATCCAGCGCCCGACGCCGCCGAACAGGGCGACGAGGGCCTGGTTCACGGCGGCGAACACCACACCGGCGAGCACGGCCGTGCCCGCGAACGCCCACCAGGTGCCGGCGTCATAGCTCGCCACGATCTGCACGATCAGCGACACCAGGAGGCCCTGAGCCGCACCGACCAGCGCGGCCGGGGCGAAGGCCCGCAGCGCGAGAGTAGCGGATGACCGACGCGAGGTGAGGGTGCGAGCGGTGTGTGCGCGCATCACCACGAACGACGCGAGACCGCCGAACCAGAGCACGACCGCCGCGAGCAGCGGGATCGCCGTCGGGCCGAAGATGGTGTTCATCGACGAGTTCGACGACACCGGGTCGGCGATCACCGAGGCGAGCGACTTCGACTCGGTGTCGCTGAACGAGGGCAGGGAATCGGATGCCGTGCGCAGCCCGCCTGCGAGGTCACCTGTGCCGGTCGCCAGGGTGTCGAGCCCGGTGGTCAGTTCGGTGGCTCCGTCGGCGAGGGCGGTCGCTCCGCCGGAGAGCTGGGTCGCGCCGGAGGCGAGGCCGCGGGCGCCGGTGGCCGACGCTCCGATGCCCTGGTCGGCGAGCTGGGTGAGGCCGCCTGCGAGCTGGGTGGCGCCTGCTCCGGCCTGCGACATGCTGGAGGCCAGCGTCGTGAACGTACCGGGAAGGGCGGCGACGCCATTCGCGACCTCGGGCGCGTTGAGGATGCCGGATGCCGTGCCGGCATCCGTCGCGACGGAACCGGCCTGCGTTGCGAGTGAGGTGTAGAGCGCGCACTCGGCCTGGTCCGCGACGGGCGGTGTGCAGGCGGCCTGCGCCATTCCGCCCAGCTGCTGGGCAAGAGCGACCGAGTCGTCTGCGGCGGAGCGTGCGGATGCCGAGGCGCTCTGGATCCCGCCGACGAGCTGCTGAACCCCGGCGACGCTTCCTTGCAGCTGCGCGCCGCCATCCGTCAGTCCGGCCCCGATCGCACCCGCGCCGGCCGCAGCCTCGCGCGTCTTGCCCGCGATCGTGTCGAGCCCGGAGGCGAGCGACGATGCCCCCGTCCCGAGCTCACCCGCAC
Organism: Microbacterium sp. UBA3486; assembly: GCF_002377845.1. Classification (NCBI taxonomy): domain Bacteria; kingdom Bacillati; phylum Actinomycetota; class Actinomycetes; order Micrococcales; family Microbacteriaceae; genus Microbacterium; species Microbacterium sp. UBA3486. The sequence goes on along the minus strand of NZ_DFQP01000051.1, from coordinate 35,289 downwards.
CGGAGGCCAGCTTCGTGGCGCCTTCGGGGATCGCTGCCGCTCCGGTGGCGGCATCGCGCGCGCCGTTCGCGAGCTTCACGGCGCCGTCTGCCGCCTCGCCGATCTGGTCGCCGATCGTGGTGAAGCCGACGAGGATGTTCTCGGTCGTCGCCTCGGAGAGCATCGTGCCCATGGTCGAGGCGGCGACGTCCGCGATCTGCCCGGTGATGAGGTCGTCGGCGACGAGTCCGTCCTCCGGGGTCGTGACGGTGATGGTGGCCTGCTCGGCCTTTCCTCCGCCGTCGGAGATCGCGGTGCCGGCGGAGGTGGCGGCGGACGAGAAGTCCTCGGGGATGGTGATGACGGCCTGGTAGGAGCCGTCGGCGAGACCGTCGGCGGCGTCGTCCTTGTTCGAGATCACCCACGTGAGGTTCGAATCGAGGTCGTCCGACCCCTCCACGAGACCCGAAGCCAGCTGGCGTCCGAGGGGAGTCATCTGACCGTCGATGGTCACCGGCTCGTCGAGGTTGACGATGGCCGCGGTCATCGAGTCCAGGCGTTCGGTCGGGTTCTGCAGCGCCGCGACGAGGATGCCGCCCACCGCAGCCGGCAGCAGCAGCACGCCGAGGATGGTCAGCCAGGTGATGGGCTTGCGGGAGCGCGCGCGCTCGATGGGGAGGGTCATGCGGTCACCTCGGTGGAATCTGCGGTACTCCGGCGAGGAGCACGCGTGTCGAGAGTCTGGGGGTCGGGCCATCCGGCCTCGGCGAGGACGGCCCGTGCCGAGTCGGCATCGGAGGCGGTGGCGAACACCGCGAGCGTGCGGGAGGCCGCGGCATCGCGCAGCATGGCCGTCGCCTGGTCGCGCTGGCCACCTGTCAGGCGGTCGAGTCCGTCGATCACGACGATCTGCGACTTCCCACGGAGCGCTTCGGAGAGGTCGCCGAGTGCGGCATCCGCGTCGTCGACCAGCACGCAGCCGACGTGCGCGCGCACCCAGGCCGCACGACCGGGGAGCAGGTGTCCCGCGACGCGGAGCTTCCCGTCCGTCGGCACGAGGCGTCCGGCGACCGTGAGGGCCAGGGCCCGACGAGTCCGCAGATCCCCGCCCGTCGCGATGACCGCACCGCCCTCGGCGATGCGCATCGACAGGCCCTCGACGAGCGGCGCATCTGCGCTGATCTCGAGGTCGTCGGCCGCGACGACCGATCCGTCGCCGGGCCAGGCGGCCAGGTGGCGTTCGCGTTCGACCGCCTCGCCTTCGACGTCGACGCGGGGGAGGATCTTCTCCAGCCAGCGCGGGAGCTCCCAGGCACGCTCGCCCAGGATCGCCATGAGGGCGGGGATCAGCGTCATGCGCACCAGGAAGGCGTCGAATGCGATACCGGCGGCGAGGCCGAGTGCGATCGGTTTGAGCGACGAGTCGCCCTCGGGGACGAACGCGACGAAGACCGCGAACATGATGAGCCCGGCCGCGGTGACGACCTTCGCCGAGCCGGTGAAGCCGCTGCGCACGGCGCGGAGCGCGGCGGCCCGCCGGGTGGCACGGCTCGGGCTCGTCGCGTCCTTGTCATGCACGAAGTCCTCGCGCATGCGGGAGACCAGGAACACCTGGTAGTCCATCGCGAGACCGAACAGCACGCCCATCAGGATGATCGGCATGAAGCTGATGATCGGCCCGACCTTGGCGACGTGCAGCAGATCGGCGAACCAGCCCCACTCGAACACCGCGCCCACCACGCCGAAGGCGGCGACGATCGACAGCAGGTAGCCGACGGCGGCAGTGATCGGCACCCAGAGCGAGCGGAACACGATGGTCAGCAGGATCAGCGAGAGGCCGATCACGAAGATGCCGAAGGGCAAGAGCGCGTTCCCGAGCTGGTCGGAGATGTCGATGCCGACGGCCGTGAACCCGGTGACCTTGAGGTCGATGCCGAACTCGTCGAGCCATTCGTCGTGATGGCTGCGCAGCTCGCGCACGAGATCGGCGGTCGCCGGGTCGTCGGGGGCGGTCTCCGGGATGATCTGCACGATACCGGTGTCGGCCGTCTCGTTCGGCGTCGCGAGGGCGACCTCCTTGACGCCGGGGACCTTCGCCACGGCGTCGCCGAGATCTTCCATCAGGGTGAGCGGATCGGTGGAGGTGACGATCGTGCCGGTGAGGATCAGTGGACCGTTGAAGCCGGGGCCGAACTGCTCCCCGACGAGGTCGTAGTTCTGGCGGGCCTCGGAGTCCTTCGGGAGCACACCGGCATTCGGCAGCGCGAGGTCGAGGCTCAGCGCGGGAACGGCCACGATCCCGAGTCCCAGGACGACGGCGAGAGAAACCAGCACGGGGTGCTTCATGACGCCGCCGACCCAGCGGGCGCTGCCCTTCACCGGGGCGACGACGTCCTTCGGCTCCTCCGACGCGTCGGAGGCGGTGCTCTTCTTCGCCTTCGACGCCTTGACCTTCTTCGGGCGGCCGACGACCCTGCCCTTCATGAAGCCGAGCAGAGCCGGGGTGAGGGTCACGGCGATCGCCACGGCGACGGCGACCGCGGCGGAGGCGGCGATGCCCATCGTGGTCAGGAACGGGATACCCGCGAAGCCGAGGCCGATCAGCGCGATGAGCACAGTGACGCCCGCGAACACGACAGCGGAGCCTGCGGTTCCGACGGCGCGCGAGGCGGACTCCTCCGGGTCCACGCCCGCGCGCACCTGATCCTGATGTCGAGCCATGATGAACAGCGCGTAGTCGATGCCGACCGCGAGCCCGAGCATGAGCGCCAGCAGCGGGGTGGTCGAGGAGACGGTCGCGAAGGCGGTCGCGGTGAAGATGCCGGCCATCGAGATGCCGACGCCGAGGATCGCGGTGAGCAGGGGGAGGCCCGCCACCACGAACGAGCGGAACGTGACGATCAGCACGAGCAGGGCGATGAGCAGTCCGACTGCCTCGGTGAGCGTGACGCCGGGGATGGAGATCGCGAAGAGGTCGCCGCCGAGCGAGGTCTGCGAGCCCGCGGGGAGCTCGGCGTCGAGGTCGCTCACGACCGAACGCAGCGCATCCTTCGTCTCGTCCGAGACATCGGTGGACTCGCCGTCGAACTGCACGCGCACGATGGCGGCGGTGTCGTCGTCGTTGATCATGCCCTTGACCATCTCGTCGTACGGCGAGGTGGCCGCGAGAACACCATCGAGGTCGCTCAGCTCGTCGACCGCGCCCTCGATGTCGTCCCGGTACTCGTCATCCGTGATCTTGTCGCCGTCGGCCGCGACCACGATGAACTGCGCGTTCGTGCCACTCACCTGCGGGAATGAGCGGGAGAGCTGCTCGAGCCCCGCCTGCGACTCCGTCCCGGGGATGGAGAACGTGTTGTCGGTTCCCGCGCCCAGCACGAGCGCTCCGGCGCCGGCGATGCCGAGCGCGAGCAGCCAGGACACGAGGACCCGCCACGGGTGCCGGAAGGACCAGCGTCCGAGCGAGGACAGGAGTGTGGACACGCGTTCCTCCGAGGGGTGCGGGGTGGATACACAGGTGTATCCAATACATAGATGTATCGTAAGTTGACCCGCCCGGCCAAGCCTGTGTGCGGGGTGTGAATCATGCGAGAGTGAAGGGTCAGGAGGTTTCGATGTCGACACCCGCAACCCGCAGCCGCGAGAACACGCGAGCCCGCCTGCTCGAGGCGGCGGCGCAGGTCTTCGCCGAAGTCGGGCTCGATGGAGCGTCGGTGGAGGCCGTCTGCGAGCGTGCCGGTTTCACCCGCGGTGCGTTCTACTCGAACTTCGAGTCCAAGGACGAGCTGTTCCTCATGCTCGCCGCCAGCGTCTCCGAGGTGCGCGTGAACGCGGTGCGCACCCGCGTCGAGGAGCTGACGGCCGCCGGCGCCCTGGTCGAGGGGTGCGATCCGATCGACCTCGTGCAGCAGATCATGGAGCTCGGCGGAGACGATCGTCTCGGTGTCATGCTGCTCAGCGAGATCCGTATCCGTGCACTACGCGACGCGAAGTTCGGCGAGGCCTACCTCGCGCAGGAGCGCGAGATGGTCTCGAGCATCGCGCAGATCGTCGACGACATCGTCACCGCCGGCCTGCTGCGCCTTCGCCTTCCGGCCGAGACGGCTGCCCGCATGCTCATGATCATCTGGGAGGGCATGACCGTGCGCGGCGCCATGGCGGGCCAGGATGACGCCCAGCTGCGGCACTCCGGTGGCGAAGAGCTCGGTCGTCTGGTGCAGCTGCTCATCGAGCAGTAGTCCGCAGGTTCGCCGGGGTGGAGGTGGAGGGGTCCACCCCGCTCAGTGCGCGCTGTTCGAGAGCTCGTAGTGGCAGCGGGCGAGTCGGGCGAACCACCACTCGCGACGCTCGTCCGAGGCGGCGAGACGGTTGAGGGACTCGGCATCGGGCGTCACGCGGCCGACCGGGATCGCGCCGTCGACGGGACGCAGGTCCGCCACGTCGTCGAGGAAGAGCGACGCCGTGCCGAGCCCGCAGTCGTAGTCGAGCGACGGGAGCGCGGCAGCGAGTGCGGCCCCCTGTGACAGGCCGACCGCCGTGTCCAGCGCACTGGAGACCACGACGGGCAACCCCGCGGCGGTGACGATCTGCAGGGCGTGGGTGATGCCGCCCAGCGGCTGGGCCTTGATCACGAGCAGATCCGCAGCAGAGGCACGTGCGACCGCGAGCGGGTCGGTCGACTTGCGCACGCTCTCGTCGGCCGCCACCGGGATGCCCATGTACTTCACGCGCCGGCGCAGTTCCGCCAGCTCCGGCACCGTCGCGCACGGCTGTTCCACGTACTCCAGGTCGTATTCGCCGAGCGCGTGCACCGCGTGCTCGGCCTCGTCGACGTTCCACGCGCCGTTCGCGTCGACGCGGACGCGTCCCTCCGGCCCCATGACCTCCCGCACGGCGCGCACTCGCGCCACGTCGTCGGCCAGGGTCTGGCCCGGTTCGGCGACTTTGACCTTGGCCGTGCGGCATCCGGGGAACCGTGCCAGCAGCTCGGGCACGCGCACCGCATCGATCGCCGGCACCGTGGCGTTCACGCCGACCCGGTCGCGCAGCGGCTCCGGCTGCGCACGCCACGCATAGTCGATCGCGGCGGCGAGCCACGTCGCCGCCTCCGCATCCTCGTACTCCACGAACGGGGAGAACTCCGCCCACCCTTCCGGCCCCTCGAAGAGCAGGGCCTCCCGCACGTCCACGCCACGGAAGCGGCTGTGCATCGGGAGGGCGACGACCCTGGCCGAGTCGAGCAGGTCTGCGAGTGGCGGGATCATGTGCCCATTCTGTCCCCGCGGAGTCTCTGAGCGCCGCACGTCAGGCCAGGTGTTTCTGCAACTCGCCCATCCGCTCGGTGGGGGCGAACCCGAGCAGGGTGTTGACGGCGAGCATGTGGGCGTTCGACTCGGCGTTGTAGGTGTAGACCGCCCGTGCCTGCGGCGCCGCGTGCTGCAGCAGGCGGAGATTGGCGATCTTCACCGCGGTGCCGAGGCGGTGGCCGCGATCCGAGCGACGTACGAGTGTTCCCCACTGGTAGGCGTTGCCGTCGTCCCCCGACACGACCAGCTGCGTGTAGGCGACCGCCTCGCCCTGCGGGTCGAGGGCGATCGTGCCGATCGACAGGCGGTTCTGCCGGACGAGGAGGTCCTCGTGCTCGCGGATGCTCTCCACATCGGGCTTCGCGGGTTCGATGTCGAGATCGCCACTGGGTGCCTCGGTGTCGATCGAGGCATCGAGGATCGCCCAGCCTTCGACGACATCATCCGGTACCGGTCCGACCCAGCTGCGGATCGTGTAGCCCCGGATCGCGGCGGCGATGTCGGCGTCGATGCCGTCGAGCACGGTCGGCGCGACGGGGAGTGCGAGCCTGTTCTGCACATCGCCGAGCGCGAGCGCGTAGCCGTGTCGACGAGCGAACTCCCGGCCAGGGTCGCCGGAGCCGTCGGAGCCGAGCTCGTACCGCCACGAGGTGTCGCCCTGCGCGGTGGTGCGTCCGGCGGCCGCAGCTTCGCCTTCGAGGAAGGCGAGGGCGGCGGACCCGACTCCGCGCCGTCGGTGCGCGAGGGGCACATCGATGTCGAGGTAGGCGACGTGCGTGTTGTCCTTCAGCGGGAGGGTGAGGCTCGCGGCACCCACGACGAGGCCGTCGTCGTGCAGCAGGAAGGCGCGCCGCTCGTTGACCCGTGACTCCTGCTGCAGCTCGCTGCGGGTCTCCTCCCGGGACCAGACGGGGATGTCGTCCCCGCGGTCTGCGCGCTCGGCGGACGCATAGGCGTCCCACCAGGCATCCACCGCAGCGGCGTCGAACGGGTCGATGCGCGTGATCTCGAGCGTCATGTCTCCACGGTACTTTCCCGCCTCGACACTTTCCCGTCTCGATGCTCTCTCGTCTCGCCTTGGATCGCGCATAAATGTGTGATTGACAATAGTGTGTGACGCACAGTAATGTGATCGTCATGAACGAGACGCTCGACACGCACCTGCAGGAACTGCGGCGCGGCACCGTGGTGCTCGCCTGCCTGCAGCTGCTGCGCACGCCGGGGTACGGCTATTCGCTGCTCGAGCAGCTCGAGCAGCGCGGCTTCGCTACCGACGCGAACACCCTCTATCCGCTGCTCCGCCGCCTGGAGAAGCAGGAGTACCTCACGAGCGAGTGGAACACCGACGAGGCGCGGCCCCGCAAGTTCTACCGCACCTCCGACGCCGGCATCCGCCTCGCCGACACCCTCACCGACGAATGGCGATCACTCACCACCGCGATCGCGTCCCTCACCGCAGAGGAGAACTGACATGACCACGACGTTCACACTCACCGAGCGCTACATCAGCGCGACGATCCGCAGTCTGCGCCCCGACGCCCAAGCCGACGTCCGCGCTGAGCTCGAGGCCTCCATCGCCGACGCGATCGAGGCCAGGGTCGAGCAGGGGGAGGTGCCGGAGTCGGCAGAGCGCGCAGTGCTCACCGAACTCGGCGACCCGGGAATCCTGGCCGCAGGCTACGCGGATCGCCCGCTCTACCTGATCGGGCCGCGCTTCTACTTGACCTGGTGGCGGCTGCTCAAGCTGCTGCTGATCATCGTGCCTGTCTGCGCCGCGTTCGGCGTCGCGATTGCGAAGCTCATCGAGGGCGCGACCATCGGAGAGGTGATCGGCGCGATCGTCGCCGTCACCCTCTCGGTCGTCGTGCACGTGTGCTTCTGGGTGACCCTGGTCTTCGTCGTGCTGGAGCGCACCGGCGCCGACACGGGGGAGAAGTGGGACGTCGACCAGCTGCCGACGCCGACCGAGAACGGCGCGGCGCGCAGCGACATGATCGCCTCGCTCGTCTTCGTGGGCATCCTCATCGGCGCGGTGCTGTGGGACGCGACGCGCGGTTTCTTCCCGACCGGTGCTGACCCGATCCCCGTCCTGAACCCCGAGCTCTGGCCGTGGGGGATGACCCTGCTCTTCGGAATCATGATCGCCGACGCCCTCCTGGCCGTCGCCGTCTACGTCCGCCGCCGGTGGACCGTCGGACTCGCCGTCGTCAACACCGCGCTCTCGATCGCCTTCGGTGTCTGGGCGGTCGCGCTGCTCGTGCAGGGCGAGCTGTTGAACCCGGAGTTCGTGCAGTTCGTGTTCGTCGACAACGGCGTGGAGGGTGACACTCTGCGGGTCCTCGCGGTGGTCACCGGCGTCGGTATCGTCGCCGTTCAGGTGTGGGCCATCATCGACGGCTGGATGAAGACCTGGCGGGCGCGTCGCGTCTGAAGGCAGAGCCGGACGTCGCACGCGCCGCTCCCTTCCGGAGCGGCGCGTGCGATATGTCGGGGAGGGCGCGAGGAATAGGCTGGATGCCGTGACCACCGCCTTCGTCTCCGATCTGTTCGACCCGGCCGAATGGGTGCTCGCGCCCGGGGCGGAGGACTACACCGACATCACCGCTCACGTCTCGCGAGACGGCGGTGTCGCACGCATCGCGTTCAACCGGCCGGAGGTGCGCAACGCCTTCCGTCCGCACACCGTCGACGAGCTCTATCGCGCACTCGACATCGCCCGGCAGGATGCGCGCATCGGCGCGGTGCTGCTCACGGGAAACGGACCGAGCCCGAAGGACGGCGGGTGGGCGTTCTGCTCCGGCGGCGACCAGCGCATCCGCGGTCGTGACGGGTACAAGTACTCCGACGCGGAGACGGCGATCGTCGACGGGGCGAGCCGCGCAGCGGTCGGCCGCCTGCACATCCTCGAAGTGCAGCGCCTCATCCGCTTCATGCCCAAGGTCGTCATCGCGGTGGTGCCTGGATGGGCTGCCGGTGGCGGACATTCCCTGCACGTGGTGTGCGACCTCACCATCGCCTCGGCCGAAGAGGCGCGCTTCAAGCAGACCGATGCGGATGTCGGCAGCTTCGACGCCGGCTACGGCTCGGCGTACATGGCCCGTCAGACCGGTCAGAAGTTCGCCCGTGAGGTGTTCTTCCTCGCCGAGGAGTACTCGGCGCAGCGTGCCTACGAGATGGGCGCCGTGAACCGGGTGGTGCCGCATGCCGAGCTCGAGCGCGAGGCGCTGAAGATGGCGCGCACCGTGCTCACGAAATCTCCCACGGCGATCCGCATGTTGAAGTTCGCCTTCAACGCGGTCGACGACGGATTGGTCGGCCAGCAGGTCTTCGCGGGGGAGGCCACCCGCCTCGCCTACGGCACCGACGAAGCCGTCGAGGGCCGCGACTCGTTCCTCGAGAAGCGCGACCCGGACTGGTCGTCCTTCCCCTGGCACTACTGACCAGGGCAGCCCAGAGTCGGAGACGCGCATGACCGCCCTGATCCCCACGGATGCCGAAGATCCGGTTCGCCTGCGAGAGGCCCTGCAGCGCGCGCTCGACGGCGGTCCGGCGCTGGGGCTCGGAATGGTGACCGGCGCCCCGGAGGACGTGGCGGACGGCCTCGCCGCCGTGATCGCGACCTCGGGGTCGAGTGGGGTGCCGAAGCGGGTCGCGCTCAGCGGGGAGGCCCTGCGGGCGAGCGCCGAGGCCACGGCCGCGCGGATCGGGAGCGGTCGCTGGCTGCTCGCCCTTCCCGCCGGCTACGTGGCGGGACTGCAGGTGCTGGTCCGCTCGATCCTCGCGGACACGCAGCCCGCGCGGATCGAGGGCCGCTTCTCGCCGACATCGTTCGCCGAGGCGACCCTCGAGATGCTGCGGCCATCGCCAGGGGCCGGGGTCCCGGAGCTGTTCACGTCGCTCGTCCCGGCGCAGGTCGCGACTCTGCTCGACGCCGCGGACGACACCGCCGTCCGTGCCGCATTGACGGCCTACCGGGCGATCCTGGTGGGCGGGCAATCGCTCCCCGAACCGTTGCGCGAGCGTGCCGCCGATCTGGGGGTGCGTCTGGTGCGCACCTACGGTTCGACCGAGACCAGCGGCGGCTGCGTCTACGACGGCGTTCCTCTCGACACGGTCGGCGTGCGCACGGTCGACGGCGAGCTGCGTATCGCGGGCCCCATGCTCGCCGAGGGATACCTCGGTGACGGATCACTGACCGCGCGCACGTTCGTGCGCGACGAGCACGGCATCCGCTGGTACCGGACCGGGGATCTCGGTCTCGTCGAAGACGGTGTCGTCCGGGTGCACGGCCGTGCCGACAACGTGATCGTGTCCGGAGGGATCAACATCTCGCTCGATCGTGTCGAGCGGGTCGTCCGCCGGATCGCGGGGCTGCACGAGGCGGTGGTGGTCGGCGTGGAGGACGAGCGCTGGGGCGAGGCGTCCGTGATCGTCGCGGCCCGGGGCGAGGTGCTGCGTCGCAGCGAGTCGGAGCAGCTCGCGCAGGCGCGCGACGCGGTCGAGGACGAACTCGGCAAGCATGCCCGACCGGCTCGTCTGATCGTGGTGGACGAGATCGAGGTGCTGTCCTCCGGCAAACCCGACCGCGAGGCCATCCGCCGCATGGTCGCGCAGCTGCACTGAGGGCGGGCTCTGCCAGACTGAACCGCATGGCCTCGTACACGCATGGACATCACGAATCCGTCCTCCGCTCGCACAACGTGCGCGACATCGCGAACTCGGCCGCGTACCTCCGCCCCCACCTCACGTCCACGACCCGCCTTCTCGATATCGGCGCGGGCCCCGGCAGCATCACGGTCGACTTCGCCGGCATCGTCGCGCACGTGACCGCGACCGAGATCGACGAGGATGCGCTGTCGCTCTCCCAGGGACTCGCGGCCGACCGGGGCCTGGCGAATCTCGACTTCTCGGTCGAGGACGTGCACGCACTGGGCTTCGCCGACGACTCCTTCGACGTCGTGCACGCACATCAGGTGCTGCAGCACGTCGGCGACCCGGTGCAGGCATTTCGGGAGATGCGCCGCGTCACTGTTCCCGGCGGGATCGTCGCCGCGCGCGATGCCGACTACGCGGGCTTCCTCTGGTTCCCGGTGCTGCCCGAGCTCGACCGCTGGCTGGCGCTGTACCGTGCGGCCGCACGAGCCAACGGCGGCGAGCCGGATGCCGGTCGCCGTCTGCTGTCCTGGGCGCGGGCCGCAGGCTTCACCGATATCACCGCGACGGCCTCCACCTGGTGCTACGCGTCACCCGCCGAGCGTGCCTGGTGGGGTGGGATGTGGGCCGACCGCATCCTCGAATCCGCCCTCGCGCGGCAGCTCGTCGACAGCGACATGGCGACGCGCGCCGATCTGCAGGAGATCAGCGATGCGTGGAGGCGCTGGGCCGACGACGGCGACGGCTGGTATCTGGTGCCGCACGGCGAGATCCTCGCCCGCGCCTGACGGACGCGGATACATCCCGCGACGGATGCCGGCGCGAGGGCCCCTCGCGTAGCGTGGGGGAGTGATCCGCCCGCTCTCTCGTACGGCGCTGACCCTCGACATCGTCGGGGCGGCGCTGCTCTTCCTCGTGCTCGTGCCGATGTCGCTGGTGTTCTACGGGCCCGGAACGGGGAATACCGCGATCGGGGGAGCAGCGGTCGCTGGCATCGTCATCGCGAGCGTCCTGATGTCGGGCGGCGTCGCCATCGGCCGGCTCGCCCCCGGGTGGGCGCTCGTTGCCGCATGGGCAGGCGCCGTGCTGCAGATGCTCTCCGGGTTCGGACCGTTGCCGATCGACATCGCGATCCTGCTCGTGCTGTACGCCACCTCCGCCTGGGGCACACGCCGCGTGCTCTGGTGGGGATTCGGTTCGGCGCTGTTCGGCGGCCTGGTCGCTGCCGTGTTCATGGTCATCGTCAACGGCGTCGCCTTCGGCACGGGCAGCGGGTGGGAGAAGGTCAGCGCGGGCACACTGCTGCTCGTCGTCTCCGTCATGGCGCTCGGGTTCGCCTGGGTGTGCGGGCTGCTGTGGCGCGTCGTCCTGCGCGCTCGCCGCACCCGGTCGGCCCAGCTGCAGGCGGAGTCGCTCGCCGCGGAGGAGCAGGAGCGGGTGCGGATCGCGCGCGACATGCACGATGTGGTCGCCCACTCGCTCGCGGTGGTGATCGCGCAGGCCGACGGGGCCAGGTACGCGGCCGCGGTGAAGCCCGAACTCGCGACCGAGGCGCTCGGCACCATCGCCCAGACGGCGCGTGGCGCCTTGAGCGACGTGCGGATGCTGCTCACACAGCTGCGGCACCGGCAGGGCGACGGCCCGCAGCCCACGCTCGCCGACCTCGAAGCGCTGTTCTCGCAGGTGCGGCAGGCCGGAATCGAACCGCGGGTCACCGTCGACCCGATGCCGCCGGGGGAGCCGCCGGCGGCCATCCAGCTCGCGGTCTACCGCATCCTGCAGGAAGCGCTCACGAACGCGATCCGGCATGGGGACGGCGCGGTCGACGTGCACCTCGCCTGGCTCGCGGACCGCGTCGACGTCGATGTGCGCAACACCGTCACGGGGGAAGCGACGGTGTCTCCCGGCGGGCACGGCGTCATCGGCATGCGCGAGCGTGCGCAGCTCGTCGGCGGTAGTCTGCAAGCCGAGCGCCGAGGGGCACAGTTCGTCGTCCACGCCACGCTCCCGATCGGAGTCTCCGAATGATCAGAGTCGTGCTCGTCGACGACCAGGCGCTCTTCCGTGCCGGGATCCGCATGCTCGTCGCCTCCCAGCCCGACCTCGAAGTCGTCGGAGAAGCCGGCGACGGCAAGGAGGCGCTCGAGGTCGTCCGCACGACCCGGCCCGACGTGGTGCTGATGGACATCCGGATGCCGGTCATGGACGGGCTCACGGCGACCGCCGAGATCCTGGCACGCCCGGAACCGCCGCGCGTCGTCATGCTCACGACGTTCGACCTCGACGAAGCGGCGGCACGGGCCATCCGGCAGGGCGCGAGCGGCTTCCTCCTCAAGGATGCCGATCCGGAGTTCCTGCTCGCCGCGATCCGCACGGTGCACTCGGGCTCGAGCGTGATCGCCGCCGCCGCGACACGCGACCTGTTCGAGCACTTCGCCGAAGCGCCCAAGCCCGTGCCGCCGCAGTACGCCGACCTCACGGACCGCGAGCGGGAGATCTTCGCGCTCGCCGCCCGGGGGCTCTCGAACGCCGAGATCGCCGGCCGGGAGTACCTGAGCGAGGCGACCGTGAAGACCCACATCAGCCGCATCCTCAGCAAGCTCGCGCTGCGCGACCGCGTACAGCTGGTGGTCTTCGCGTTCGAGCACGGCCTCGCCTGAACGCCGTTCCGCGGGCGGAGTCCGCGGATCATCCTTGCGATGTATGCGGAAGGGTCCCCGGGAGCGATGACCGGCGAGGTACCGCGGAAATAGCGTCGGATGCATGGAGATCACGACCACCGACCTGGGGCTCGCCGCCCGCGTCCAGCACCTGAAGAAGACCTACGGCTCCGGTGAGGGCACCGTCCATGCGCTGGACGACGTCAGCGTCGGCATCCGCCGGGGACAGTTCACCGCCATCATGGGGCCATCGGGCTCCGGCAAGTCCACCCTGATGCACATCATGGCGGGGCTCGACAGCCCCACCGAGGGACGGGCCTGGATCGGTGACACCGAGATCACGGGGCTCGGAGACATCGATCTCACGATTCTGCGTCGTCGCAGGGTCGGCTTCATCTTCCAGGCCTTCAACCTCGTGCCGACGCTCGACGCTCTCGGCAACATCATGCTGCCGTTCGAGCTCGACGGTCGTCGTCCGAGCGCGATCGAGAGGGCGCGCATCGACGGACTGATCGAGACGCTCGGGCTCGGCTCGCGTCTCTCTCACCGCCCGCATCAGCTGTCCGGCGGGCAGCAGCAGCGTGTGGCGATCGCCCGAGCCCTGGCCACGGCACCGGATCTGGTGTTCGCGGACGAGCCCACGGGCAACCTCGACTCGAAGACCGGACGCGAGGTGCTGCGTCTGCTCGCCACCGCGAGCCGTGAGCACGGCCAGTCCATCGCGATGGTCACGCACGACGCGATCGCGGCGAGCCATGCCGACCGCGTGCTCTACCTCGGTGACGGACGCATCGTCGCCGACCACCCGCGTCAGACCGCAGAAGAGATCTCGGCCTACATGCTCGCCGCCGAGGTGGCAGCATGACCGCCGTCGCCACGGTCGTCCCCGAGACCCGCGCGACCGGTCCTCGACTGGCCTGGCTGCGAGACCGGGGGATGGGCGCGAGCGTCCTGGTCGCCGCGCTGTCCGCCGCGTTCGGAGTGCTCCTGGTCGAGATCACGGCCTACATCGGCGCCGTGCTGCAGGCCGATCCCTTCATCGGCGACAGCGGGACGCTCGCGTTCGTGGTCGCACTGCTGTCGGTGCTGCTGACGGTCGTCGCGATGTACGTCGCCGCGATCGTCACCGCGAACACCTTCTCGACGATCATCGCCGGACGCACCCGTCAGATCGCGCTCATGCGTCTGATCGGGGCGACCGCGCGCTCGCAGCGGGCTCAGGTCGGCACGCAGGGGCTCGTCGTCGGGCTGCTCGGGGCGGCGATCGGCATGCTCGCGGGTCTCGTGCTCGCGGTCGTCGGGGTGCAGGTCGGCGGGCAGCTGATCGCCAACGCCCCGACCGACTTCTCCCTCGTGCAGCCGTTCGTGGCGCTGCCGGCGATCGGCGTGGCCCTCACGACCTGGGCGGCGGCATGGGCTGGTTCCCGCCGTGTGCTGTCGGTGACGCCTCTGCAGGCGCTCGGCGGGTCTGTCGAGCGCACGCACGACGACGTCTCCGGCACGCCGGGTCGGCACATCGGCGCCTGGGTGCTGTTGATCGCCGGTGCCGCGCTCCTCGTGGGCGGTGTGCTCGTCGGTCTCGTCACACCGCTCGGGGTCGTCGTCGCCTTCTTCGGCGGTGTGCTCTCGTTCACGGGCCTGGCTCTCGGATCCGTGCTGTTCATGCCCCCGGTCCTGCGACTGGTGGGGCGGATGTTCGGATCGAGCGCGACGGCTCGTCTCGCGGCCGAGAATGCGCTGCGCTACCCGGAACGCTCGTCGAGGATGGCGATCGGCGTGGTCATGGGCGTAACCTTGGTGACGATGTTCGCCGTAGCCCTCGAGTCGGCCAAGCGGCTGATGATGAGCCAGACCACCGGAGAGGTTCCTGCGGCGTTCTTCGCCCCGATGGACGCCTTTGCGGCGGTGATGATGGTGCTGGTCGCCGTCTCGGCCGTGATCGCGGCGGTCGGGCTCGTGAACCTGCTCACTATCGGCGTGGTGCAGCGTCGTCGCGAACTGGGGCTGCTGCGCTCGATCGGGCTGTCCAATCGCCAGGTGCGACGGATGGTGCTGCTCGAGGCGACCCACATCACGGTCGCAGCGACGCTGACGGGACTCGTGCTGGGCGTGGTGTACGGCTGGATCGCCGCGCAGTCGCTGCTCGGATCGGTGCCGACCCTGCCGGACTTCGTTCCCGCGGGACTCATCGCTCCGCAGATCCCGTGGATCCCCGTCGCCATCATCGTCGTCGCGACGGCGGTGCTGACGCTGGTGGCGGCGGCGACGCCCACCCGACTGGCGACCAGGGTGGCCCCGGTCGAGGCGCTCGCGGCGGACTGACGCCTCTAGGCTTGTCGGATGCCGTCGCCGTTCGATCAGTCCACTTATCAGGTCCGCCTCGACTGGGGCACCGCGGGTCTCGCCCGCCTCGCCGATGCCGACGTCGTCGTGGTCGTCGATGTGCTGCGGTTCTCCTCCACGGTCATCGATGCCACGGCGTCCGGCTCTGCGGTCGCGCTCGCGGAGGCGGAGGGGTGGTCGCGGAACGGGGCGGCCGTCGTCGCTGCGGCTCCCTCCGAGGCGACGGTGCTCGTCGGCGGCATCCGCAACGCGGCGGCCGTCGCACGGGCCGTGCAGACCATCCAGGAGCGACGGCAGGCACGCACCTCTGTCGCGGTGATCGCGGCCGGCGAGCTGGATGAGGCGGGGGGGCGGCGGTTCGCCGTCGAGGATCAGCTCGGGGCCGGTGCGATCGTCTCGGCGCTCTCGGATCGGGGTATCGATCACACGGCTCCGGACGCCGCGGTCGCCGCCGAGGGCTTCCACGCCCTGCGCGGCGCGGTGCGGCACATGATCGGTGCGAGCGGATCCGGCCGTGAGCTCGCCGCCGGCGTCGTCGCGACCGCCCGCATCGAAGCATCGGGTCTGATTCCGACCTCCGTGGCGGATGCCGCCGTCCTCGATGCGGTCGACGTCGTCCCGGTGCTCCACGAGGGATCGTTCGTCCGCTTCGACTGATGCGCATGCCCACCCCGTTCGGAGGATTTCTCCCCGACGGGCGGACGCGCGGCCGCAGGACATCCTCCCGACACGGAGATCTCCGCCGGTTACCGCGGGGCAGGCACCGGCACGGCCGCGGGCACGTAGGGTCGTGGCATGAGGTACCTTCCCGCTGTCGTCGTCGATGTCGTGCTCGTGCTGATCTTCGCCGCGATCGGTCGCGCGTCCCACGATGAGAACCCTGCGGGGTTCCTGCTCACGGCATGGCCGTTCCTGATCGCTCTGCTCGTGGGCCATCTCCTCGCCGCGCTGCTGCCCGGCCGACCCCGTCGTCCCTGGTCGCTGCCATGGGGCGCAGTGGTGTGGGTCGTCACGGTCGCGGGTGGGATGCTCATCCGTGTGCTCAGCGGCGACACGGCGGAGCTGCCGTTCATCATCGTGGCGACGCTCGTGCTCGGGGCGTTCCTGGTCGGCTGGCGCGCGATCGCAGCCCTGCTGCGTCGTCGGCGCAGCGCTGCCGATGTGACCGTGGAATCCGGCGCGGCGGTCGATTCCGGCGCAGTGGGCGATTCCGGCGCGGCCGTCGAACCCGGCGCAGCACTGACGACCGATGCGGAGAGCCGCGACGAGCCGAAGGGCTGAGCCGCGGTCAGCGCGGCATCTGCGCGGCGAGGCGCACGTCGGTCGAGATCTCCCGTCGGGTCCAGGCGAAGAGATGACGGGAGTCGAATGTGCGCGAGCACCGGGCGCACGATGTCGGTCTCGTCGGGCGGCGGTGCCGGTAGGTGACGTGACCTGCGGGGCAGCTGCCCACCCAGGGGGCGAGCTCCACGGCCGTCTCACCGTGGTGGGTCGTTCCCCCGACGTAGCCGAGATCACGGGCGATGCGCTTCCACGTGGGCCCATGCGCAGCGGCGTGACCGGCGAGGGCGTGCGCGACCTCATGCAGCAGCACCTGATGGATGTCGTCGTCTTCGAAGCGTGCGGCGAGATAGCGGGACACGGTGATGCGCTTCTTCGTGTAGTCGCACTGCCCGGCCCGCCGCTTGGCGTTGTCGAAGCCGAAAGACCAGCTGTCGTCGAGGTGCAGCGTGATCAGTGCTTCGCCCCAGACGCGCACACGGTCAAGTTCCGCCATGCGATCAGGCTAAGCCATGCCGCCGACATCGCGGTGGCACGAAGACTCAGCCCGCGATGAGCTGCGGCGGGCGGCGCCGCTCGACAGCCTCGATGGCCAGGAGCGCCGTCTCGAGCTCGCTGTCTTCCGCACCCGACTCGCGCCGGAGGAACAGCGACTGCTTGAAGCTCTCCCTGGCGGTCTCGTAGTCGCCTGCGTCGTAGGCGTTCTTGCCGTGGTGCTGGTACGCGAACGCGGCTATCGACAACCAGCGCTGCCCCTCCGCCTCTGTCGCGCAGGTCGAGAGCTCCTGTTCGGCTGCGGCATGCGCACCCCGATACTGCAGGATCGTGGCGTGCAGCACTCGGGCGCGCAGAACGTCCTTCCGGGTGCCGGCCATGCGCGCCTGACGCACCGTCTCATCCGCCAGTACGAGCGCCTCGTCGAGGCGGTCGAGCACCTTCAGCAGCCACACGCGCTCCAGCAGAGCGGGCAGGCTGCGCTGCGAATCGATCTCCGCGAGTCGTGCCTCGCACTCGTCGAGATCGACCTTCTCGCGGAGGGTGTCCTGGTCGTATCCCCGGATCAAACTCATTGCTCTCCTTCCGCAGCGTCCCCCACCAGTCTGCCCTCCGGCGACGGGGTCGTCGGGGCGGCGCGCCCTGGTCTCCTCATCCTCTCTTCGACACACGGCGAGCCGGCGCTGCAGTCACCGTTCGTGCCCCCTCGAAGGCCGGGGACGCCCGTGGCTCAGCGGAGGAAGAGCGAGGCGTCGGGCCGCGGGGAGGCGATGGCGTCGGCGTCGGTCACGATCCGCGCCCCGTGGAAGAAGGCGTCGGCCTCGGCACCCTGCGCGATCTTCGCGGGGTGGGGACCGGCGGCCAGGATGCGCGGCAGCCATTCCGTCGGCAGGGGAGCGGCCGAGGCTGCGACGACGAGGTTGCCGAACCGCCGGCCCTTGAGCACCTGTGTGTCGGCGAGGATGCCGATCTCGGGGAGCACGTCTGCGATGGTCGCGGCCTGTCGGCGGGCGAAGGCGAGACCGGGGCCGTCGGCGACGTTGACGAGGAGCACGCCGCCGGGCGCCAGCAGCTCCGCGAGCTCACGGTAGAACTCGACGCTGGTGAGGTGGGCGGGCGTCTGGGCTCCCGAGTAGACGTCGGAGACGACGAGGTCGCAGCTGGCCTGCAGTCCGCTCGGCAGCTTCGCCACGCCTTCGCGGGCATCGCCGATCCTGATCCGGATCGGCGCGCCCTTCGGCAGGGGAAGATGCTCCCGCACCAACTGAGCGAGCGGGGCCTCGAGCTCGATCACCTGCTGGCGCGAACCGGGACGCGTGCTCTCGATGTAGCGCGGGATCGTCAGGGCGCCGGCTCCGAGGTGCACGGCGGTCAGCGGGCCGGGCGGCAGCTGGTCGATCACCGCCCCCATGCGCACGATGTACTCGAAGTGCAGGTGCGTCGGGTCGTCCAGATCGACGTGCGACTGCGGCGTGCCGTCGACGATCAGCTCGAAGCCGCTCGTGAACTCCGACGGGATGATGCTGGCGATGCCGCCGTGATCCAACCGGACCTGGGGATGCTCGGTGTCGCGCGATCTCGTCCGGCCCATGGGCACGAGCCTACGCGCTGGCGGTGCGGCTCAGCGCTGCTTTCCGTTCGCGCACGTCTCCTGTTCCGCCGTCTGTCCGGAGATCGCCGAGTCGAGCGTCGCGCGCGGCGCCGGAGCCTCGGTCGCCGGGGCGTCGGTGGCCGGCGGGTCGGTCGCGGGAACCTCGGGGTCGGTTCCCGGCGCGGGCTCGACGAGCTCGACGCCTCCGTTGTTGCTGACATCGCCGGTGAGCTGCACGGGCTGGCCCGCCTTCAGCGCGTCCCAGATGCTGGTCGCGGCGTCCCGGTTCGGGACCACACGATCGGAGTCGTCTGGATCGGCGAACACCGGATACTGCAGGAACACGAACTCCGAGAACGGCACGTCCTTGATGGAGAGCGCGAGCTGGGCAAGTCGGAGGGGGTTCCCCAGTTCGTCGCTGGGATCGATGTTGTCCACGATGGTGTCGGCGAGCCCCAGCACCTTGCCGGGGTCGGACAGCACCTCGTCGCTCATGATCTTCTTCACCAGGCGCGACATGTACTGCTGCTGGTTCGATACGCGCGCCATGTCGCTCTCGTCGCCGACGCCGTGCCGGGTGCGGATGAACTGCAGGGCTTCGTAACCCGAGACGGTGCGCAGACCCGGCTCCCAGTCGAGGGCCGTGTGCCGGTCGCGGATGCCATCGCCACCGATGCACACCTCCACACCGCCGATCGCATCGGTCACCTCCATCACGCCGTCGAAGTCGATCTTCGCGGCGAAGGGGATCTCGATCCCGGTGAGCTCGGTGACGCTCTTCGCGACGCACGACATCCCGGCGTTCTGATAGATCGAGTTGATCTGCGTCTTGTACGTCTCCGAGGCGACGGATCCGTCTTCTCTGGTGCACTCGGGGGTGGGGATCATGAGGTCGCGGGGGAGCGAGACGACCGTGACGTTGCGGGGCTCCGCCGATACGTGCACCAGCAGGTTCACGTCGTTGAGGATCCCCCCGTCGGCTTCGGAACAGCGCTCGCCCAGCAGGCCGGTCGACACCTCACCGCATTCGTCCGTGCCGATGATGAGCATGCTGAACTCGCCGGGGTACGCGCTGATCGACGGTGGCTCGACCTCGGGCGCCCCTTCCAACGTGACGGCGCCGTCGTTGAAGCGGTTGAAGTAGTCGGTCACGACGAACGCGACGACCGCGATCGCCGAGACGAGCACGACGCCCAGGGTGATGCCGGCGATCTTCAGGAATCCTCTGCCCGGCCCGGGAGAGGGGAGCGTCGCGTGGCGGGCGACCGTCGAACGGTCCTTGTCGGGAGTGCGGCGAACCATCCGGGGAGCCTATCGGGAGAAGCTGATGTTACGGCCGCGTGACGATTGTGAGAGGAACTTGCAGGTAATTAGTTAGTCGTGGATACTTTTTCCTAACCCCCGGTGAGTACCCGATGCTTGCCAGGACTTTTCAAAGAGGAGATCCCCGCAATGCACAAGCGCATTCTCTCGGCCGTGGCGCTCGGCGCCGTGGCCACGCTCGCCCTCGCCGGTTGCGCCGGCGGCAGCGACACCGGCTCCACCGACGGCAAGGGTCAGGAACTCACCGTCTGGATCATGAAGGGCACGAACCCCGATGCCTCCGCCTTCTACGACAAGGTGTCCGACGCCTTCGAGAAGGAGACCGGCGCGACGGTCAAGATCGAGGAGATCCAGTGGGCTGACGCCCACGACCGCTTCGTGACCTCCATCGCCGGCGGCACGACCCCCGACATCGCCGAGACCGGCACCACCTGGACCGCCGAGTTCGCCGACGCCGGTGCGCTCGAGCCGCTCGACGAGTACGTCGATGCCGAGAAGGGCCTCCGCGACGACCTCGTCGAGGGCCTCGAGGTCGCCGGCACCTACGACGGCGAGCTGTACGGCATGCCGTGGTACGCGGGCGTCCGCTCGCTCGTCTACCGCGCCGACGTGTTCGAGGAGCTCGGACTCGAGGCCCCGAAGACGTGGGACGACATCGTGGCTGCGGGCGACGCCATCAAGGCAGCCAAGCCCGACATGCTCCCCTTCCCGGTCCCGGGCGACGCCGAGTTCCAGGTCTACCCCTGGGTCTGGGGCGCCGGCGGCGAGATCGCCACGAAGGACGGCAAGACCTGGACGAGCGAGCTGGACAGCACGGAGTCGCAGGCCGGCATCGAGTTCTACACCGGCCTGGCCACCGAGCACGGCTTCTCCTCCGCGGGTGCGACCACCTGGAAGGAGACCGACCTTCGTGACGCGTTCACCCAGGGCAACGTCGCCATGATGCTCTCGGGCTCGTGGACGCCGAAGTCGCTCGTCGAGGCGAACCCCGACCTCGAGGGCAAGATCGGCGCGGCCGTCATCCCGGGCGAAGACGGTGGCATCGCTCCGTCCGTGCTCGGCGGATCGCACCTCTCGGTCTTCAACACGACCAAGAACGCCGACCTGGCGTGGGAGTTCGTCAAGCTCATGACCACCGGCGAGTTCGCCGAGCAGTGGTCGAACGAGACCGGCTACTTCCCGGGCGTCCAGTCCGCGATGGAAGAGGCACTGGCCTCGACCGACCCGCTGGTCGCACCGTTCGCCGAGCAGATGGTCGACGGCGGAGCATCCGTTCCGGTCACCCCGAACTTCGGCGCCGTGCAGGCGAAGAAGACGACCAACTCCATGATCCAGGCCATCCTCAGCGGACAGAAGGACGTCGCGACCGCGACGAAGGACGCCGCCGCCGAGATGACCGAACTCCTCAACCAGAAGTAAGGAAGCATCCCTTCCATGTCGATGGTGCAAGCGCCACTGCCGGCCACGAAGGCGGAGTCCACCTCCGCCTCCGTGGCCGGCGGCCGGAAGCGACGCGGTCTCTCGATCGTCGCGGCCCGCCCCTGGCTCCTTCTCGCGCCCGGGCTGGCCATCCTCGCGGTGCTCATGCTCTGGCCGCTCGTCCAGGTGTTCATCTACTCGCTGCAGGACTACGGTCTGCGCGAGATCAACACCGGTGAGAACAACTGGATCGGTCTCGACAACTACGTCGAGGCGCTCACCAACCCGACCCTCTGGACGGTGGTGCTGCCCAACACCGTCGGGTTCGCCGCCGTGGCCGTGTTCGTCACGGTCGCCGTCGGTACGCTCGTCGCGCTCCTGCTCGCACGCCTCGGCACCACCTGGCGCGTCATCGTCTCCAGCTGCATCATGGTCGCCTGGGCGATGCCCGCCGTGACCGGAACCTATGTCTGGACCTTCATCTTCGATGCCGACCGCGGCATCTTCAACACGGTGCTGCGTGACCTCGGTCTCATGGACGACCCGGTGAACTGGTTCACCAACCAGTGGTCGTTCTACGCCATCGTGCTCCTCAACGTGGTACACCACGGCTTCCCGTTCGTCGCCATCACGGTGCTGGCCGGCCTGCTCGGTGTCTCGAAGGAGATGCTCGAGGCCGCCGCTCTCGACGGTGCCGGCGCCTGGCGTCGGTTCTGGAAGATCATCTTCCCCACGCTCAAGCCCGTCTTCTCGGTCGTGATCATCCTGTCGACCATCTGGGACTTCAAGGTCTTCGCGCAGGTGTACCTGATGCCCGGCGGTGGGGGTGGCAACCGTCAGGTGCTCAACCTCGGCGTCTGGTCGTATGTGGAGTCCTTCGGCCAGAACCGCTACGGCTTCGGTGCGGCGCTCGCCGTGCTGCTCACGCTGGTGCTGATCGGCATCACGATCGTCTACATCCGCTCCCTCATGAAGGAGGACGAGCTGTGAACCCGCGCCCGAGGCTCCGCTCCCGTATCGGAATCGGGATCGCGGTCGCCGCCGTCCTGATCTTCACGCTGTTCCCCGTCTACTGGATGGTCTCCAGCGCATTCGACGGCAAGGCCTCCAGCGGCGGCCAGTCACTGCTCCCGCAGGAGTTCACGTGGGACAACTTCGCCTTCGTGCTCACCGACGGCGGATTCGGCACCTACCTGCGCAACTCGGCGATCGTGGCGCTCGTCACGGTCCTCGTGAGCGCGCTCGTGTGCCTGCTCGCCGCGGTCGCGGTCGCGCGCTTCAAGTTCAAGTTCCGCACCACGATCCTGATGATGATCCTGATCGTGCAGATGGTGCCGCTCGAGGCGCTCGTCATCCCGCTCTTCCTCCAGGTGAAGAGCCTCGGTCTGCTCAACAGCATCCTCGGCCTGATGGTCGTGTACGTCGCACTGTCGCTCGCGTTCGGCATCTGGATGCTCCGCGGCTTCGTCGCCGCTGTCCCGGTCGAGCTCGAGGAGGCCGCGTACATCGACGGCGCGAGCTGGTGGCGCATGTTCCGCTCGGTGCTGCTGCCGCTGGTGATGCCCGGCCTCGTGGCGACCAGCATCTTCAGCTTCATCACCGCGTGGAACGAGTTCATCTTCGCGATGACCATCCTGGGCGCGCAGACCGACCAGTACACGGTCTCCATCGGTCTGAAGTCGTTCTTCGGCCTGCACTCCAACGACTGGGGCAGCATCATGGCCGCGTCGACGATCATCACCGTGCCCGTCATGATCTTCTTCGTGCTGGTGCAGCGCAAGCTCGCCTCCGGCATGGTGGCGGGAGCGGTGAAGGGATGACCGACGACCTCGAACGCCTCGCGAACGGCGTGCTGTGGCCGGGCTTCTTCGGCACGGAAGCTCCGGAGTGGCTCCGCGACGAGCTGCGCGACGGACTGGCCGGGGTCGTGTACTTCGGGCAGAACGTCGGCGCGGGTCTTCCCGCCCTCAGCGCCGCGATCCTCGACGCGAACCCCGACGCCCTGATCGGCATCGACGAGGAGGGCGGCAGCGTCACCCGGCTCGAGTCCGCCACCGGCTCGACGGTTCCGGGTGCCGCCCAGCTCGGTCTGCTCGACGACCTCGTCGCGTCGGAGAAGACCGGCGCCGAACTCGCGCGTCGGGTGCGCGCCGTCGGGGCCAACGTGGTGCTCGGTCCGGTCGCCGACGTCAACACCGATCCTCGCAACCCGGTGATCGGCGTGCGGGCCTTCGGCGCTGACGAGGCGCTCGTCTCACGGCACGTGGTGGCGACGATCGACGGTATCCAGGACGGGGCGGTGGCCGCCTGCGTCAAGCATTTCCCGGGCCACGGCGACACCCACATGGACTCGCACCACGCGCTCCCCGAGATCACTCTGGATCTCGACGAGTTCGAACGGGTGCACCTCGAACCCTTCCGTGCCGCGATCGATGCCGGTGTGGATGCCGTCATGACCGCGCACATCGTGGTTCCGGCGTGGGGAGAGCAGCCCGCCACCCTCAACCCGCGGGTGCTCGGCATGCTGCGCGACTGGGGCTACGACGGCGTCATCATCACGGACGCGCTCGACATGGCCGCCATCCGTGAGACGGTCGGACTCGGCGGGGGAGCAGCCAAGGCGCTCGCTGCCGGAGCCGACCTCCTCTGCATCGGGAACCCGACGAATCCGGGTGATGCCGCTCTTCCCGACCAGGACGAGCAGGACTTCCGCGCCGCCAGAGACGGGATCGTCGCCGCGCTGCGAGACGGTTCGCTCTCGCGGGCGCGTGTCGAGGAGGCGGCAGCCAGGGTCGCATCCCTCGCCGCCAGGCTCCGCGTCGCTGCGGAGCAGACGCACGAGCAGATCGAGGCCTTCGACGCGGCGGAGATCGTGCGCCGCGTGGTGACCGTCTCCGGCGACGCCCCGCAGGCGACGTCGGAGCTCGCCGTCATCGACGCACGTCGACGCTCGACGCTCGCCGTCGACAGCGCGGGGTCGTACGTCGCGAGTGCGCTGGCCGGAGATGGTCTGCGGGTGCGCCTCGACGTGGCATCCGCCCCGGTCTCCGAACAGGACCGCGTGATCGACGAGGTCTCCGCAGCCGCAGGCACGACGGTGCTGCTGATCGATCGTCCCGACACGGACGCCGCGCAGCGTGCACTCGTCGAGCGCGCCGCTGTGCGTGATCCTCGTGCGGTGGTCGTCAACGTCGGCCTCCCCACGGCGAATCCGCTGCCGCTGCCGACGATCGAGGTCGCCGCAGCCAGTAGGCTCGGTGCGCAGACGGCGCGTGAAGCACTCCTGGGACGGTTCCCGGTGCAGCAGAGGATGACCAGCGCCGGCTGAGACGGGATTCCCTCCATGGACGACGACGTTCTCGCTCGGGTGCGGCGCTCACTTCCCAAGGTGAGCGCCGCCGAAGCGCGCGTCGCGGAGACGATCCTGGGAGACCCGACACTCGTCGTCGACCTGGCGATCAACGATCTCGCCCAGCTCTGCCACACGTCGCTGTCGACGGTCGCCCGGTACGCCCAGGCGCTCGGATACAGCGGGTACCGGGAGCTCAGGGTCGCGGTCGCCCGCGCGGTCACCCTGGAACAGGCGCAGCAGGCCCGGTTCGGTCTGGACACCACGGCGATCGATCCCGACGACGGTCCAGCGGCGATCGCCGCCAAGCTCGCTGCGCAGGAGATCGACGCCATAGAGAAGACCGCCCTGGCGCTCGACCCTCTCGCCCTCGATCGGGTCGCCCGCGCCGTGGTCGACGCGCGGCACATCGACCTCTTCGGTCAGGCGGCGTCGTCGCTGACGGCGCAGGACCTGCAGTTGAAGCTGTCACGTATCGGATGCTCCGTGTCGCACTCGGCGGACCCGCATCTCGCGGTCACGACGGCTTCGCTGCGGACTGCCGACGATGTGGCGATCGCGTTCTCCCACGGCGGAGAGACCGCGGAGACGCTGCGTGCCCTCGAAGTCGCGCGCGATGCCGGCGCCCTCACCGTGGCGGTCACCAGCGCACCGGACTCGCCGCTGGCGCTCGCAGCGGATGTCGTGCTGCTCACGCACGCGCACGAATCGCCGTTCCGGATGGCCGCGATGTCGAGCCGCATCGCTCAGCTCGCCCTCGTCGACGTGCTGTTCGTGCGTGTCGTGCAGCACCGCGGCGAACCGGTTGCGGTCTCGCTTCAGCGGACCCACGACGCCGTTCCCACACGACGCCGGACCTGATGATCGGTATCCGCCTCGTCGGGCGGAGGCCGCTGCGTGAGGCGGAGTTGTGGGCGTAGCTGTTCCTCCTCACGGGGATCTCTCCGCCCGCGGCGACGCGCCTCAGTCCACGTGATCGCGCGTGCTCACCAGGGCACGCGTCGCGATGCGGTGCCCTCGGGCGACGCTCCCCGCGAGTGACAGGCCGGTGAGGATCCCGGCGAGGAAGCCGGCCGCGAAGGCGTCTCCGGCCCCGATGGTCTCCACCACGGGTGCGTCCAGCGCGTCGCTCTCGGCGGTCTCCGTGCGGTCGAACGCCACGGCCCCGCTCGAATCGGTGACGAGCAGATACCGCGGCTCGGGGAAGAGCGCACGCAGCTGCTGCGGATCGCTCGTCCCGAACACGGCTTCCGCGTCGGGCCTGGTGCAGAACACGACGTCGGCCCGGCGTGCGAAGTCGGAGACGATCCTCCTGCCCTCCGCCTCGCGGCCGCGCCAGAGCGCCGGGCGCCAGTTCAGGTCGAAGCTGAGCAGCCGGTCGGATCGTCGATCCGCGAACAGGGTCTCCTGGGCCGCGAGCGCCGAAGCAGAGAGCGCCGGCGTGATGCCGGAGGTGTGCACGAGTGCGGCATCGGCGAGGAGGGCGGATGCCGCCGGTGTGGTCAGCGTCTGCGGTGAGAGGGCTGCGGCGGCGGAGCCGGCACGGTAATAGTGCATGGTGCCGTCGACCGCTCCGTCGTCACGGGCCGAGAGCTCCTTCACGTAGAGGCCGGTGGGCGCGTCGCCGTCGACTTCGACCGCGGAGGCGTCGACGTCATGGGCGTGCAGCTCGGCGAGGAGGAAGCGTCCGAATCCGTCGTCGCCCACACGGGAGAGGACCGAGGTGCGGATGCCCGCCGAGGCCAGGGCGATCGCGGTGTTCCACTCGGCGCCCGCGAGGGAGCGGTGGAAGGTCCGGCAGTCCTCGAGCGGACCGGCAGTGGCGGCGACGAGGGCGACCATGCCCTCGCCGAAGCAGACGGCGAGCGGGGTGGTGTCTGGCACGATCTGGACATTACCGGATCGGCGCGGGCTGCGCCGATATCGGATTGCAACATGGATGCGTTTGGCATCTGAGGATCTGCTGGGTACCGTCGAGTCATCACCGTCCCCGAGGCGAAGAAGCCTCGGGACGCGCAACGAAGCGCCCGACAGGGAAGGTCACACAATGCACCAATCAGTCAAGCGTCGGCGAGGACTCATCGCCGTAACCGGAGCCACGATCGCTGCGCTCGCCCTCGCGGGCTGTGTCGCCAGCGAGCGTGGTGACGAAGGGTCTGAAGGTTCCGGCGACGTCGACGGCACGTTCGTCTTCGCCGCCTCCTCCGACCCGGCGAGTCTCGACCCCGCCTTCGCGCAGGACGGCGAGAGCTTCCGCGTCTCGCGTCAGATCTTCGAAGGTCTCGTCGGCACCGAGCCCGGTACCGCCGACCCGGCACCGCTCCTCGCCGAGTCGTGGGAGTCGTCCGAGGACGGCATGTCCCATACCTTCGAGCTGAAGAAGGACGTCACGTTCCAGGACGGCACGCCGTTCAACGCCGAGGCCGTCTGCGTGAACTTCGACCGCTGGTTCAACTGGACAGGGCTCGCCGCGTCCGAGGCCTTCGGCTACTACTACAACAAGCTCTTCAAGGGGTACGCCTCGAACGCGGCGGACGCCGTGTACAAGTCCTGCACCCCCGACGGCGAGAACTCGGTCACGATCGAGCTGAACAAGCCGTTCGCCGGCTTCGTCGCCTCGCTCTCGCTGCCGGCCTTCGCCATGCAGAGCCCCTCGGCGATGCAGGAGTTCGGCGCGGATGAGGTCAGCGGCTCCGCCGAGGCCCCGCAGCTCTCCGAGTACGCGATGGGTCACCCCGTCGGCACCGGGCCCTACGCCTTCGAGGAATGGGCACCGGGCGAGCAGGTCACGCTCAAGTCCTATGACGGGTACTGGGGAGACAAGGGACAGGTCGACGAGATCATCTTCCGCACGATCGACGACCCGACCGCTCGCCGCCAGGCGCTCGAGTCCGGATCGATCGACGGCTACGACCTGGTCGGACCCGCTGATACCAAGGCGCTCGAGGACGACGGCTTCACCATGGTGTCGCGTCCGCCGTTCACGATCCTCTACCTCGCCTTCAACCAGGCGGTCCCGGAGCTGCAGGACCCGAAGGTCCGTGAGGCCCTCTCGTACGCGGTCGACAAGGATGCGCTGATCAGCCAGGTGCTGCCGGAGGGCACGCAGAAGGCGATCGAGTTCGTGCCCGAGGTCGTCAACGGCTACAACCCCGATGTCACGACCTACGACTATGACCCCGAGAAGGCGAAGTCGCTGCTGGCCGAGGCGGGCTACACCGAGGCGAATCCGTTGAAGCTCACCTTCAACTACCCGGTCAACGTCTCGCGTCCCTACATGCCGGACCCCGAGCAGATCTTCACGGTGCTGTCGTCGCAGCTCTCCGAGGTCGGCGTCGAGACCACCCCGGTCTCGGAGGAGTGGGTCGAGTACCTCGACCGCACCACCGGCACCTCGGACCACGGCATCCATCTGCTCGGCTGGACCGGCGACTACAACGACACCGACAACTTCGTCGGCGTCTTCTTCGGCCAGCAGAGCTCCGAGTGGGGCTTCGACAACCCCGAGCTGTTCCAGAAGTTGAACGAGGCGCGCGGCGTCTCCAACCTCGAGGACCAGACGGCGCTCTACGAGGAGATCAACGAGATGGTCGCCCAGTTCATCCCGGGCGTCCCGCTCGCGCACCCGGCGCCGACCCTGGCGTTCGACCCGCGCGTGAAGAGCTATCCCGCCAGCCCGGTGAACGACGAGGTCTTCACGGACATCGTCCTCACCAAGTAGGCCTGACCACCTGATACGACGCTCTCCCGGTCCCGCGCATTCAGCGGGACCGGGGGAACGGCGTACCTTCTGATCGACGGAGATCTTCGTGCTGCGCACCATCGGCAGGCGACTGCTGTTCCTCATCCCCACCCTGTTCGGGCTCAGCATCCTGCTGTTCGCCTGGGTCAGGGCCCTCCCCGGCGGCCCCGCGGTCGCCCTGCTCGGCGAGAAGGCCACACCCGAGGCCGTCGCGAGAGTCAACGAGCTCTACGGCTTCGACAAGCCCCTCATCGAGCAGTACTTCATCTGGATCGGACGCCTCCTGCAGGGAGACTTCGGCACCTCCATCCAGACCAACCGACCGGTGACGGAGGAGTTCCTCCGCCGGTTCCCCGCGACGCTGGAGCTGAGCGTCATGGCGCTCATCTTCGCGGTGGGCATCGGCATCCCGCTGGGGTACTGGGCCGCCCGCCGCCACGGCAAGTTCACCGACCACGCGTCGGTGGTGCTGAGCCTGATCGGCATCACCATCCCGGTGTTCTTCCTCGCGTTCATCCTGAAGTACGTCTTCGCGGTCCAGCTGGGATGGCTGCCGTCGGACGGGCGCCAGAATCCACGAATAGACGCGACCCATCCCACCGGGTTCTATGTGTGGGACGGCATCATCACCGGCGAGTTCGATGCCGCATGGGATGCGATCCTGCACCTGATCCTCCCGGCGCTCGCGCTCGGTACCATCCCGCTCGCGATCATCGTCCGCATCACCAGGGCCAGCGTCCTGGAAGTGCAGAACGCCGACTACGTGCGCACCGGCCGCGCGAAGGGTGTCGGATCGCCGACGTTGCGGAACCGCTTCATCCTGCGCAACGCCATGCTCCCGGTGATCACCACGATCGGCCTGCAGACCGGGCTCCTGATCTCGGGGGCGGTGCTCACCGAGACGGTGTTCGCCTTCCCCGGCATCGGCTCGTTCCTGGCGAGAGCGATCTTCACCAGGGACTTCCCGGTCCTCCAGGGTTTCATCATCTTCATCGCGATCGCGTACGCGCTGATCAACCTGGCGGTCGATGTCTCCTACAGCTTCATCGACCCGAGAGTGAGGGTGCAGTGATGTCCCTCCCCATCGTCCGAAAGGAGGCGGTCGCATGACCATCGCGCTCCCGCCCGCCCAGGGCCCCTCAGCGGAGAGCGGCGGCAGCATCGACACCGTCGCCATCGCCCAGGCCGATCTGAAGAACGGCTCCGGCGGCTTCTGGCGGGACGTGTTCCGCCGCCTCCGCCGAAACCCGACGGCATGGATCGGCGCGGCCATCGTCGTGGCGTTCCTGCTCATCGCCGCGCTCGCGCCCCTGATCGCTCCCTACCCGGAGACGGCGCTGCCGGGCGCGAAGTACATCACGCCGACCTACATCCCGGGTCCGGGGGAACTGCCGCAGTTCCCGCTGGGCCTCGACCGCTTCGGCGGCGACGTGCTGTCCAAGCTCATCTGGGGCGCGCAGGCGTCTCTCATGATCGGCGTCATCTCCACGGCCATGGGCCTGGTCGGCGGCATGATCCTCGGTCTGCTCGCCGGCACGTTCGGCGGCTGGGTCGACACGCTCATCATGCGCATCGTCGACATCATCCTCTCGGTGCCGAACCTGCTGCTGGCGGTGTCGATCGCCGCGATCCTCGGGCAGACCCCGTTCGCCATCATGATCGCGATCGGGGCCTCCCAGGTGCCGATCTTCGCTCGGCTGCTGCGCGCCTCCATGCTGCAGCAGCGCTCCAGCGACTACGTGCTCTCGGCGCAG
Source organism: Microbacterium sp. UBA3486 (assembly GCF_002377845.1). NCBI lineage: Bacteria > Bacillati > Actinomycetota > Actinomycetes > Micrococcales > Microbacteriaceae > Microbacterium > Microbacterium sp. UBA3486. The sequence continues at coordinate 5,394 of NZ_DFQP01000051.1, read as the reverse complement.
ACGCTCGGTCTGGGGCGCGGCAAGATCACCATGTCGCACGTGCTGCCGAACGCGATCGGACCCGTGATCGTTCAGGGCACTTTGACGCTCGCCACCGCGGTCATCGATGCGGCGGCGCTGTCGTTCCTCGGGCTCGGCGGCGGACGGCCCGAGACGGCGGAGTGGGGGCGCATGCTCACCTACGCGCAGGCCGAGCTCGCCATCGCGCCCTGGCTCGCCTTCCTCCCCGGTATCTGCATCGCCGTCACGGCGCTCGGCTTCACCCTGCTGGGTGAAGCGCTGCGCGAGGCGATGGACCCCCGGACGAGGGCGCGATGAACGCGCGGGACGACGGTGCCGTGAGCGCCGCGAAGGAGAAGCAGATGTCGACCGAACCGTTGCTGTCGGTCCAGGGACTGGCCGTGGACTTCGCCACCATGGACGGCGTCGTGCACGCCGTGGAAGGCGTCGACCTCGAGATCCGCCCCGGCGAGACCGTCGCGATCGTGGGGGAGTCCGGCTCGGGCAAGTCCACCACCGCGATGGCCATCATCGGACTGCTCGCCGGGGGAGGCCGGATCGCGTCCGGCAGCATCCGGCTCGACGGCAAGGAGATCTCGCGGTCACCCGAGCACGAACTGCGCACGATCCGAGGTCGTGACATCGGTCTCGTGCCGCAGGACCCGATGTCGAACCTGAACCCGGTGGCGAAGATCGGCACGCAGGTGGCGGAGACGCTGCTCGCGCATGGCCTCGCCACCCGACAGAACGTGCAGGCGAAGGTGGTCGAGGCGCTGACCGCCGCGGGCCTTCCCGATCCGGCGCGGCGGGCGAAGCAGTACCCGCACGAGTTCTCCGGCGGCATGCGCCAGCGTGCGCTCATCGCGATCGGCCTGGCGTGCAAGCCGCGACTGCTGATCGCCGACGAGCCCACCAGCGCGCTCGACGTCACGGTGCAGCAGACGATCCTCGATCAGATCGGGCAGATGACGCGCGAGCTGGGCACGGCGGTGCTGCTCATCACGCACGACCTGGGCCTCGCCGCCGAGCGTGCGGAGCGGGTGATCGTGATGCACCGCGGCAAGGTGGTGGAGCAGGGCGATGCGCGCCAGATCCTGGAGGACCCGCAGCATCCGTACACGCAGTCGCTCGTGAAGGCGGCCCCGTCCGTCGCGGCGGCACGCCTGCGGCCCGAGGCCTTCCGGACCCAGGAACGGGCGGCCGATGCCGATGCCGATGCTGTCGCTGATGCCGATGCCGATGCCGTCGTCGAGGCGGCCCCCGCGGACAACATCGTCGAGATCGAGAACCTCACCAAGGTGTACCCGGTGCGGGGCCGCGGCGAGGATTTCGTGGCCGTCGACGACGTGTCGCTGGTGATCCCGCGCGGGGAGACGGTCGCGATCGTGGGCGAGTCCGGTTCCGGCAAGACCACGACCGCGCGGATGCTGCTGAAGGTGATCGAGCCGACGAGCGGGCTGATCCGCTACGAGGGCAAGGACATCGCGTCGCTGAGCCGGGCGGAGACGAAGGAGTTCCGGCAGCAGGTGCAGCCGATCTTCCAGGATCCGTACTCGAGCCTGAACCCGATGTTCACGATCGAGCGCCTGATCGCCGAGCCGCTGGAGTTCTACAAGCGGGGGAGCGGCGCCGATCGGCGCAAGCGCGTGCGGCAGCTACTCGACGACGTGGCCCTGCCGCAGTCGATGCTGCGGCGGTATCCGTCCGAGCTGTCCGGCGGCCAGCGACAGCGTGTCGCGATCGCACGGGCTCTCGCCCTCTCGCCGGATCTGATCGTCTGCGACGAGCCGGTGTCGGCGCTGGACGTGCTGGTGCAGGACCAGATCCTGAAGCTGCTCGGCGACCTGCAGCGGGAGTACGGACTGAGCTACCTGTTCATCTCCCACGACCTCGCGGTGGTGCGGCTGATCAGCGACTACGTGTGCGTCATGAAGGACGGCAGGCTCGTGGAGGCGGCGACGTCGGAGGAGATCTTCACGAATCCCCGTGACCCGTACACGCGGCGTCTGCTGGCGTCGATCCCCGGCAACGAGCTGGGCATCGCGTCCTGAGATCACCTCCTCCGATCGCCGGGCCGCATGTGTTCCGGTCCGGCGATCGGAGACTCATACCGCAGCTTCCGAGATTGGTCAAGGACTGCGCTTGCCATGTCGCATAATCGTGCGTATAGTTAGTAGTTGCGCTCGTTTCTCCCTGCCCTCATATGGTGGTCGGCATCTGTCGAGTTCCCGGGCGCACACTCCACCTGACGACAAAGGAATCGAGAAGCCCTGCGGGGCTCACGGAGGTTATTCCCTTGGCTGCTGCTCGCAACGCATCCACATCCACCACCACCAAGAACGGACGCGGAGCTTCCCGTCTTTCGTTCGCCAAGATCTCCGACACGCTGACGGTCCCTGACCTTCTCGCCCTGCAGACCGAGTCCTTCGGTTGGCTGGTCGGCAACGACGCCTGGAAGGCGCGCGTGGCCGAGGCCAAGAAGCAGGGTCGCACCGACGTCAACGAGAACAGCGGTCTGGGCGAGATCTTCGAGGAGATCTCTCCGATCGAGGACCTCGGCGAGACGATGCAGCTGTCGTTCACGAACCCCTACCTCGAGCCGGAGAAGTACTCGATCGAGGAGTGCAAGGAGCGTGGCAAGACCTACGCCGCTCCGCTGTACGTCGAGGCCGAGTTCATGAACCACCTCACGGGTGAGATCAAGACCCAGACGGTCTTCATGGGCGACTTCCCGCTGCAGACCGACAAGGGCACGTTCATCATCAACGGCTCCGAGCGCGTCGTCGTGTCGCAGCTCGTGCGTTCGCCGGGTGTCTACTTCGACAAGACCCCCGACAAGACGTCCGACAAGGACATCGTGTCGGCGCGCGTCATCCCGAGCCGTGGTGCATGGCTCGAGTTCGAGATCGACAAGCGCGACCAGGTGGGCGTGCGCGTCGACCGCAAGCGCAAGCAGTCGGTCACCGTCTTCCTCAAGGCACTGGGCATGACCAGCGAGGAGATCCTCGCCGAGTTCGCCGGCTACACCTCGATCGAGGAGACGCTCGCGAAGGACACGATCGTCACCAAGGAAGATGCGCTCCGCGACATCTACCGCAAGCTCCGTCCGGGCGAGCAGGTCGCCGCCGAGGCCGCCCGCGCGCTCCTGGACAACTTCTACTTCAACCCGAAGCGCTACGACCTGGCCAAGGTCGGTCGTTACAAGATCAACCACAAGCTGGGCCTGGACCAGCCGCTGACCTCCTCGGTGCTGACCGTCGAGGACATCGTGGCCACGATCAAGTACCTGGTGCGCCTGCACGCCGGCACCGAGGAGACCTTCACGGGCATCCGCGGCGGCAAGAAGGCCGAGATCCGTCTCGCGACCGACGACATCGACAACTTCGGCAACCGTCGCATCCGCGCGGTCGGCGAGCTGATCCAGAACCAGGTCCGCACCGGTCTGTCCCGCATGGAGCGCGTCGTCCGCGAGCGCATGACCACGCAGGACATCGAGGCGATCACCCCGCAGACCCTGATCAACGTGCGTCCCGTCGTCGCCGCGATCAAGGAGTTCTTCGGAACGTCGCAGCTGTCGCAGTTCATGGACCAGAACAACCCGCTCGCCGGTCTGACGAACAAGCGTCGTCTCTCCGCGCTGGGCCCGGGTGGTCTCTCCCGTGACCGCGCCGGCGTCGAGGTCCGTGACGTCCACCCCTCGCACTACGGCCGCATGTGCCCGATCGAGACGCCTGAAGGCCCGAACATCGGTCTGATCGGTGCTCTCGCGACCTTCGCGCGCATCAACTCGTTCGGTTTCATCGAGACCCCGTACCGCAAGGTCGAGGGTGGCGTCGTCACCGAGCACATCGACTACCTCACGGCTTCCGAAGAGGTCGACTTCAACATCGCGCAGGCCAACGCCCCGCTCGATGCCAAGGGTCGCTTCATCGAGAGCCACGTGCTGGCCCGCCCCAAGGGCGGCAGCGGCGAGGTCGACATGTTCCTCCCGGAGGACATCGGCTACATCGACGTCTCCCCGCGCCAGATGGTGTCGGTCGCGACCTCGCTCGTGCCGTTCCTCGAGCACGACGACGCACAGCGCGCCCTCATGGGTGCCAACATGCAGCGTCAGGCTGTGCCGCTGCTGCGCAGCGACTCGCCGCTCGTCGGAACCGGTATGGAGGGCTACACGGCCATCGACGCCGGTGACGTGCTCACCGCCGACAAGGCCGGTGTCGTCTCCGAGGTCTCCGCAGACCGCGTCGTCGTCATGCTCGACGAGGGCGGGACGCAGGAGTACCACCTCCGCAAGTTCGACCGCTCCAACCAGGGCACGTCGTACAACCAGAAGGTCGTCGTCAACGCCGGTGAGCGCGTCGAGGTCGGAGAGGTCATCGCCGATGGCCCCGCCACCGAGAACGGCGAGCTCGCCCTCGGAAAGAACCTCCTCGTCGCGTTCATGACGTGGGAGGGTTACAACTTCGAGGACGCGATCATCCTGAGCCAGGACCTGGTGAAGGACGACACCCTCTCCTCGATCCACATCGAGGAGTACGAGGTCGACGCCCGCGACACCAAGCTCGGCAAGGAGGAGATCACCCGTGACCTCCCCAACGTCAGCCCGGAGCTGCTGAAGGACCTCGACGAGCGCGGCATCATCCGCATCGGCGCCGAGGTCCGCCCCGGCGACATCCTCGTCGGCAAGGTCACGCCGAAGGGTGAGACCGAGCTGTCGGCCGAGGAGCGTCTGCTCCGCGCGATCTTCAACGAGAAGAGCCGCGAGGTCCGCGACACGTCCCTGAAGGTGCCTCACGGCGAGCAGGGCACGATCATCGCGGTCAAGGAGTTCAACGCCGAGGACGGCGACGACGAGCTCGGCTCCGGCGTCAACCGCCGCGTCGTGGTCTACATCGCCCAGAAGCGCAAGATCACCGAGGGTGACAAGCTCGCCGGCCGTCACGGCAACAAGGGTGTCATCGCGAAGATCCTCCCGATCGAGGACATGCCGTTCATGGCGGACGGCACCCCGGTCGACATCGTCCTGAACCCGCTCGGCATCCCCGGTCGAATGAACTTCGGCCAGGTCCTCGAGACCCACCTCGGGTGGATCGCGAAGCAGGGCTGGAAGGTCGAAGGCACTCCGGAGTGGGCAGCCCGTCTGCCGGAGCAGGCATTCGAGGCCGCTCCCGGTACGAAGGTCGCCACCCCGGTGTTCGACGGTGCGAGCGAGGAGGAGATCGCCGGTCTCCTCGACGCGACCATCCCGACGCGCGACGGTGTCCGTCTGATCGACTCCAGCGGAAAGGCCCAGATGTTCGACGGCCGCTCCGGCGAGCCGTTCCCGGCCCCGATCTCGGTCGGCTACATGTACATCCTGAAGCTGCACCACCTGGTCGACGACAAGATCCACGC
>NZ_DFQP01000109.1:0-5794 GCF_002377845.1 Microbacterium sp. UBA3486 | reverse complement strand
CCCCGGCATCACGCAGGACGCCCCCGTGCGGTCCGCGCCGGCGGTGGAGCCCGAACCCGAGATCGACGCGACCATCCAGCAGCACCCGGTGGCTCCCGTCGCACCGCCTGCGCCGCCCGTGCCCCCGGTGCCGGCAGCCGCGCCTGTCCCGGACGCCTCGGCTGCTCCGGCGGCTGCCTCCTCGGCGGTCGTCGAGGAGGACGATCTCGAGGACACCAGGATCAGTGTTCCGGGGCATCGCCTCGTCTTCACCTGGGATGACGGCACGCGAGTATCCGTCTCACGACGCACGGTGTTCGGGCGCAACCCTGCTCCGGAAGAGGGAGCCACGCTCGTCCCTGTGCGCGACGAGACGCTCTCCCTCTCGAAGACGCACTTCGAGGCCGCAGCGGAGACGTCGGGCGGGTGGGTGATGGATCGCCATTCCACGAACGGCATGACCATCGTGCGCGCAGGACAGCGGATCGCCTGCCCCGCGGGGCAGCGCGTGCCCGTGCGTCTGGGCGACGCCATCGAGATCGGCGACCGCATCGTCACGATCGGCGGCTACGCGTGAGGCCGGGACTGATCGTCTCGACCGGATCCGCGACGCATCCGGGGCTTCGGCGTGCGCTGAACGAGGACGCACATCTGGCGGCCGCTCCGATCTTCCTGGTCGCCGACGGAATGGGTGGCCACGAGGCCGGGGAGCGCGCGAGCGCCGCCGTGATCGCCGAGTTCGCGCGGTACATCGGACGTTCGGCGCTCGTGCTCGACGATGTCCGCCACGCGCTGTCGCTCTCGAGGGAGAGCGTGGAGGAGCTGTCCACGTCCGGCAACGGCCGCGCGGGGACCACTCTCAGCGGAGTGGTGATCGCGTCCGTCGACGGCATGGGGTATTGGCTCGCGCTCAACATCGGAGACTCGCGAACCTACCGCTTCGCCGACGGCGAGCTCGAGCAGATCAGCGTCGACCACTCCGTGGTGCAGGAGCTGATCGAGTCGGGCGAGCTCACGACCGAGGACGCCGTCTCCGATCGACGCCGCAACATCATCACCCGGGCCATCGGCGCGAGCAGCACAGGAGACGCCGACTACTGGATGTTCCCCGCAGAACTGGGCGACCGCATCCTGGTGTGCTCCGACGGGCTCACCTCCGAGGTGCCGGACGCGCGCATCCGCGAGGTTCTGAACGCCGAGTCGGATCCGCAGCGGGCCGCTGATGTGCTCGTCGACGAGGCCGTCAGCGCCGGGGGCAGGGACAACATCACCGTCCTCGTCGTCGATGCCGTCTCCGTCGCCTCACGGCCGGGCACGCTGATGGCCACCGACACGGACATCGACCAGGACACACGTCCACGAGAAGCCGCAGCAGGAGGGGTTCGCTGATGCAGACCATCTACCGACCGGGACAGTGGTACCTGATCGTCATCCCGGGAGCGCTCGTCGCGCTGCCCCCCGACGTCCCGGGCGATGTCGTCGCGCGGCTGTGGGAGCGGATGCCGGAGGAGAAGACGCTCGCGACGGTCGTCGATGTGCTCACCGCACACGCGGGAGGCTCGTTCACCTCGCTGCCGTCCTTCGTCGCCGCGGTCGCCGAAGGTGCCGATGTGCGCATCGCGCTGCGAGGCACGGTCTCCGCCCAGGTCGCGACCCCGACCGACTCGTTCGAGCTGTCCGGCGCTGAGGTCACGACCTGGAACGAGCGATTCCTCAGCGGTGCGTCGAAGATCGAGATCACGGTCGAGGCCCCCACCGACGCCGACGGTCTGCCCGTGCAGAGCGGCATCGTGCGTGCCGCGGCCGTGAGCGCCGAGCTCGAACCGAGCGACGCCGATCCGCTCACCTCCGTGCTCGGGCCGTCGCCCGTGGTCGGCACCGTGCCCTCGGAACCGGGCCTGCCCGAGGCCGTCGCCGCCGAGCCGGTCGTGTCGGACCCCGAAGCGAAGCCGGAGCCCGAGGCGAAGCCGGAGCCCGAGCCCGATCCCGAGCCCGAACCCGAGCCCGAACCCGATCCGGAGCCCGAGGCCGAGGAGCCGCTTCCCCTCATCGAAGACGCCTTCCTGCCGCCCACGGAGGTGACGCTCGCGCCACCGGTCGACGACGACTTCGACCAGCTGTGGGGTGCCACCGTGCACTCGGTCGGCGGGGCGGCACCGGTGGTGCCGGTCCCCGTCGAGGGCGACCACGACGGCGCCACCGTCTCGGCAGCGGACCTCCGTGCTCTCCGCCAGCAGCCGCCGGTCGCGAACGACGCGCCGACGGAGGTACTCGATGTCGCGCCGGCACCGGCCGTGGCCTCGGTCGGCCGCATCCGGCTCTCCACCGGTCAGGTGGCCGCCCTCGACCGCACCGTGATCATCGGGCGCCGGCCGCGGTCGACACGTGCGAGCGGGGCGAACCTCCCGCACCTGATCGCCGTCGAGAGCCCCCAGCAGGACATCTCACGCAGCCATCTCGAGGTCAGGCCGGAAGGCGACACGGTGGTGGTCATCGACCTGCACACCACCAACGGGTCCACGCTCCTGCGCCCGGGCGCCGACCCCGTGCGGCTGCACCCCGGGGAGCAGACGCTGGTGCTCTCCGGCGATGTCGTCGACCTCGGCGACGGCGTGACCGTCGCCTTCGAGGATCTCCCGTGACGCGTCGCCCGTCGCCGCCGCCGGATCTTCCCGGCTTCACCTATGTGGAGCCGTTGGGCACCGGTGGCTTCGCCGACGTGTTCCTCTACGAGCAGGAGATGCCTCGCCGCCGCGTCGCGGTGAAGGTCCTGCTCGCCGATCGCATCTCGAGCGGCGCCGCGCAGGAGTTCGCCGATGAGGCGAACGTCATGGCCATGCTCTCGACGCACCCCGCGATCGTCACGATCTACCAGGCCGGGGTCGCCGGCGACGGGCGCCCCTATCTGGTGATGGAGTACTGCCCGCGGCCGAACCTCCAGCTGCGCGCGCGGAAGGACCCGTTCTCCGTCGCCGAGGCTCTCCGGGTTGGCGTGCAGGTGGCCGGCGCCGTCGAGACGGCGCACCGCGCAGGCGTGCTGCACCGCGACATCAAGCCCGCCAACATCCTCGTCACCGAGTACAACCGGCCGGCGCTCACCGATTTCGGCATCGCGTCGACGACGGGCGCGACGGGTGAGGCGTCGGGCATGTCGATCCCGTGGTCGCCACCGGAGTCGTTCGCCGAGCCGCCCCAGAGCGGGCCGCGCACGGACGTGTGGGCGCTGGGGGCGACGCTGTACACCCTGCTCGCCGGACGATCGCCGTTCGAGCGCCCCGGGGAGCGGAACTCCAGCGCCGACCTCATCGAGCGCATCGAGCGCGCCGCCCTGCCGTCTCTGAAGCGGCCGGACTCCCCGGAGAGCCTGCAACGACTCCTCGAGCGCTCGATGGCGAAGAATCCCGACGATCGCTTCCCGAGCGCCGTGGCGTTCGCGCGAGCGCTGCAGAAGGTGCAGATCGAGCTCTCCCACTCGGTGACCCCGATCGACATCGTCGACGATCACCCGCCGGCGGAAGACCTCGACGACGACGGCGACGGTCTCACCCGGGTGCGGGAGATCGTCAGCATCGATCCCGACATGGCCTCGTTCACCCGTCCGTCGGCGACGACGCAGCGGAAGGAGCCTCCGGCCGCGCTGCAGGGGGTGCCGCGCTTCGACGCGCCGGCCGCCCAGGAAGCGGCCGTCGAGCAGACGCAGCTGCGTACGCCGTCTCCCGTTCCTGCACCTCCGACCGTGCCAGGCGCCGACGACCGGACCATCGCCCGTGCGCCGATGGTCGTGGCCCCGGACGCCGCCGTGCCGCCGACGATGGTTCCCGGAGTCCCCGTCGAGGCCCCGGTCGCACCCGAGCCGCCCCGCAGTCGGAAGGGGCTGTGGATCACCCTCGCCGCCGCGGGAGTCGTGCTCGTGATCGGCGGCATCGTCGGACTCAACCTCCTGGTCGCGGGTATCGCGCCCGAACCGCAGGAGACCGCGGAAGCCGTCGATCCGAAGGACGTCGGAACGGATGTGGTGCCGAAGGTGACGGAGCTCGCCGGGACGCGACAGGGCGAACAGGTGGTCTTCACCTGGACGAACCCGAGCCCGCTCGACGGCGATTCTTACATCTGGACCCCGGTGGAGGTCTCGGGCGAGGTCGATCCCCAGCAGACGCCGGATCCGACCGCCACGGTGCCCGCCGCGGCGGGGACCGTCTGCATCGATGTGATGCTGCGACGCGACGACGGGCGCGCGTCCGAGACCGTGCGGGGGTGCGTGGAGTGAGTGGTGAAGGCGGCGTGACCGTCGAGTTCGCGGGGGAGTACTTCCCGGTCCGTCGGGGCGGGCGGTTCATCGTCGGGCGCGAGGGAGACCTCGAGCTCGACGACAACCTGTTCCTGCACCGGCACTTCCTGGAGATCACCGACGCCGACGGGTTGTGGTGGCTGTCGAACGTCGGCACGCGACTCACGGCGACCGTGACCGATTCGGCCGGTGGCGTGCAGGCCTGGCTCGCTCCCGGTGCCCGCCTTCCGCTGGTCTTCGAGACCACGACCGTCGTGTTCAGCGCAGGACCGACGACCTACGAACTCACCTTGCACGCGGCGGAGCCGACGTTCCGTGCGACCAGGCGCGAGCACGACGACGGGGGTGCCTCCACGATCGGCGACGTCCCGTTGACCCTCAGCCAGAAGCTCCTCATCCTCGCGCTGGCGGAGCCGCAGTTGCGCAGGGACGGCACGGGCATGAGCGAGATCCCGACGTCAGCGAAGGCCGCGGAGCGCCTCGGCTGGACCGTCACCCGCTTCAACCGCAAGCTCGACAACGTGTGTGACAAGTTCGACCGGATCGGTGTGCCTGGTATGCGCGGCGGACAACGCAGCTTCGCGACCAACAGACGTGCGCGCCTGGTGGAGCACGTGATCGCGTCGCGACTGGTCGGCAAGAGCGATCTGCCGTTGCTCGACACCGCGCACGCCGTCGACGAGGTCGAGGGAGAGCAGGAGTGATCTGGGAGATCGACGACCACGCTCCCGAGGTCGAGGGGCTCGACGCGCACGGACGCCCGGATCCTGCGTATGCGGAGGCCCTCGGGCTCCGCACAGCAGGGCGAGGGCCGCGCGTGCTGTCCGCGCTGATCGAGTGGACGGTGGCCGTGCTCATCGCGCTCCCGGCCATCATCGCGCTCACCCCGGTTCTCGCGCAGGTGGTCGCAGGGCAGTTCGACGCCGAGAAGTTCTTCGCCCGCGGTGACCTGGTGTGGCTCGTCGTCGCGGCAGCCGTATCGCAGGGCCTGATGATCGCCTTTGTCGTCGTCCAGCTCGTCCTGCACGGACGCAAGGGAGTGACGCTCGGCAAGGCGATCTGCGGCATCCGCTCGGTGAACGTCCGGACCCTCGAGCGCCCCGGTTTCTGGCGCGGAGCCGTGGTCCGCTTCCTCGTCGCCTACGCCTCGTTCATCGTCCCGGTCATCGGTCCCGTGCTGGTGATCATGCTCTCCCCGCTGTTCGACATCGAACGGCGAGGACGCGGCTGGCTCGATCTCGCTGCCGCGACCTGGTTCGTCGACGTGCGCGGCGGATTGAATCCCTACGACGCGAAACGCATGCGCATCGCGCGCAAGCGCGTGAAGACGCCCGAACACGAGGATAAGGCCCCGCTGCCGTCGCTGGCGACGCCGGTGCATCGCGACGCGCCGGCCGAGTACGTCCCGAGTGCGCGCCTTTCCGGAGGCGTCATCGGTGCGCACCGCTCGGCCGCGGCGGCTGCGACGGAGCAGGCAGAGCCATCTGGAGCCGGCTCCATGGTGTCGGCGGCGCCGCCGTCGCTCGC
>NZ_DFQP01000027.1:0-3177 GCF_002377845.1 Microbacterium sp. UBA3486 | reverse complement strand
GCAAGTCGGGGGCCGCGCTCACGCCGAGCCCGATCGCCGCGGTCAGCCCTTCGCTGCGGTCGCGCACCAGTCGCACCCGCGGCAGCACACGCAGAGCGGTCGCCGTGACCTCGTCGCTCGTGACGACGATGACTTCGGCGACGCGCTCGCATGCGGTGGCCGCCTCGACCGTGTCGAGGGCGATCGCGCGGGCGAGGGGCTCGCGATCGACGCCGGGGATGCGCAACCGCGACTTGCCGATCTCGGCGCGCTTCACCGGGATCACCACGATCCACTCACGAGCGGGCACTCCCGGCAGCGGCACCCCGACTCCCGAACCGCGGATCATCTCCGTCGCCTCACCCGCGCAGTTCGGCAGCGGTGTCGCGCAACCGGGGGGCGATGTCGCGCTCGAAGAGCTGCAGGAACCGGCGCTGGTCGTGGCCCGGCGCATGGAAGACGAGGTGGTTGAAGCCCCAATCGATGTACTGCTGGATCTCGGCGGCCACGGCATCCGGGTCGTTCCCGACGATCCAGCGCTTGGCGATGGTCTCGAGCGGCAGCGCATCGGCGGCCTTCTCCATCTCGACGGGGTCGGTGATGTCGTGCTTCTGCTCCTTCGAGAGCGACAGCGGCGACCAGAAGCGGGTGTTCTCCAACGCCGCCTCCCGGGTCTCCTCGTACGACAGCTTGATCTCGATCATCCGGTCGTAGTCGTCGAACGAGCGCTCGGACTGCTCGAGCCCCTCTTTCACGGCCGGGAGCAGCTGGTCGACGTAGAGCTCCTGGCCCTTGCCCGAGGTGCAGATGAAGCCGTCGCCCGCGCGCCCGGCGTAGCGCGCGACCATCGGTCCGCCCGCGGCGATGTAGATCGGGATGCCCCCCTCGGGACGGTCGTAGATCGAGGCGTCGTGCGTGGAGTAGTACTCGCCGTCGAAGTTCACCCGGTCGCCCGACCACAACGCCCGCATCAGACGCACGGATTCGCGCAGCCGCGCATAGCGCTCCTTGAACTCGGGCCACTCCTGCTCCCCGGCGCCGCGGAATCCGGTCGCGATCTCGTTCAGCGCCTCGCCAGAGCCGACGCCGAGGATGATGCGGTCCTGGTACAGGCAGCCCAGGCTCGCGAACGCCTGCGCGAGCACGGCAGGGTTGTAACGGAAGGTCGGGGTCAGCACCGAGGTGCCGATGCGGATGCTCGACGTGCGCTCGCCCACCGCCGCCATCCAGGTGAGCGAGAACGGAGCGTGGCCGCCGGTGTGGCGCCAGGGCTGGAAGTGGTCGCTCGCGAACACGGACTGCATGCCGTGCGCCTCGGCCGCTACCGAGATCTCGACCAGCTCCCGCGGGTCGAACTGCTCTGCGCTGGCCTTGTATCCGAGGGTCAGTGTCATGTCGCATCCTTCGTGTCGGGTTCCTGCTGTGCGTGTAGGTGCTGTTCCTGGGTGCCGAGGTCCGCGAGCGCAGCGGCGTAACCGTCGCGGTATCCCTCGTCGAGTGCTTCGGCGGTGCCCAGCCAGAAGAGGTCGCGCTCCGCGCCGCGCACGATGCTCGCGGCCCCGGGCAGGGTGAGGGGTCCGACGAGATCGGAGCGGCCGCGCACCACGGCGACCGGGTTGCCGCTCGCCTTGCCCTTGACCAGATCTGCGGCCGCGGCGAGCTCGTCCGCGACACACGGGGTCGTGACGCTCAGGACCTTTCCCGCCTGGTCGGTCGTGCCACGGAGGTCGGCGATCATGTGCACGCCTCCGCCGCCGATCGCGACGTCGGTCTGCCCTTCGCGCCAGGGACGGCCGAGGGTGTCACTGAGGATCACGCCCACCTCCGCGCCCGTGGCCGCCCGCAGTCCCGCGGCGAGCGCACGCGCCGAACGGTCGGGGTCTTCGGGGAGCAGCAGCACCCAGCCGTCCGGGGTGTTGCTGGCATCGACGCCGGCGGCCGCGGCCACCATGCCGAGCCGGTTCTCGACGATGCGCATGGTGTGCCCGTCGAAGGTGCGCGAGGCGACGAGCCGCACGGTCTCGGCGGTGATGGCCTCTTCGCGGTCGGCGGCCTGTACGTAGCGGCCTTCGGCCTTGGAGACGATCTTCGAGGTGACGACGAGGATGTCGCCGTGGGCGAGCTCGACGCCGGTCGCGAGGATCAGGGCCACGAGGTCGTCGCCTGGACGCACCTCGCCCATGCCGGTGGGGGCGAAGACGGTGATCGCGGGGGCGCTCATGCGCGCACCTTCGGCAGCACGTCGCGACCGAACACCTCGACGAACTCCCGCTGGTCGGGCCCGACGTTGTGCAGGTAGATGCGCGTGAAGCCGAGGTCGGCGTACCGCTGGATCTGTGCGCGATGCACGTCGGGATCGGAGGAGATGGGCATCGACGCCCGCATGTCGTCGGCCGTCACCCCGCGCACGAGCTGCTCGAAGTCGTACGGCGAGCGCACGTCGCCCCGACGCATCCGGAGTCCGGCGACCGGCCACTCGGTCAGTGCGTTCGCGAGGGCCTGCTCGTCGGTCGGCGCCCACGAGAGCCGCAGCTGGAGCACCTTCGGGAGGGCCTCGGGGTCGTGCCCCGCCTCCCGTGCCCCCTCGGCGAATCGGGCGAGCAGCGGGGCGAGGCGCTCGACTTCGGCCGAGGTCGTGATCAGGCCGTCGGCGTTCCGGCCGGCGCGGCGAGCGGTGGCCGGGCCCGCCGTGGCCACGTAGACCGGTGGCGCAGTGGGCGGCATCGTCCAGAGCCGGGTCGATTCCATGCGGAAGTGCTCGCCACGGTGACGGGTGTCGCGACCGGCGATCGAGGCGGTGAAGAGCTTGCGGATCAGGTCGACGGCCTCGAACATGCGGTCGATGCGCTCGGCGGGTTCGGGCCAGTATTCGCCGACGATGTGCTCGTTCAGCGCCTCCCCCGATCCGACGCCGAGCCAGGCCCGGTCGGGGTAGAGGGTCGCCAGCGTCGCTGCGGCCTGCGCGACCACGGCGGGATGCGTGCGGAAGCCGGGGGTCGTGACGCCGGGGCCGAGGTCGCCGGTGGTGTGCGCGCCGATCGCGCCGAGCATGGTCCACACATGAGCGGCGTTGCGGTGGCGGGGAAGCCAGGGCTGGAAGTGATCGGTGGCCATGATCCCGCGGAACCCGTGCGCCTCGGCGAGGACGCAGTTCTCGATCACGGCGGCGGGCTCGATCTGCTCGAGCATCGCGGCCTA
>NZ_DFQP01000015.1:0-49676 GCF_002377845.1 Microbacterium sp. UBA3486 | reverse complement strand
GCTGCGCGCCGGCGAGGTGATCCTCTCCGGAGCCCTCGGCCCCATGGTCGACGCGACCGCCGGGGTGTACCGCGCCCGACTCGACGGTCTCGGCGAGGTGCGTGCCGACTTCTTCGGCGCCGCATCCGGAACAGCATCGCGCACGTCATCGGAAGGGGCAGCGGCATGACCGTCGGCATCGCCATCATCGGATCGGGCAACATCGGCACCGACCTGCTCATCAAGGTGAAGCGGCTCTCGACCACGCTGCATGTGGTCGCGATGGCCGGCATCGACGAGCACTCCGACGGCCTCGCCCGTGCGCGACGGCTCGGAGTCGCCACCACCCACGAGGGCGTGGACGGACTGATCGCGATGCCCGAGTTCGCCGACGTCGAGCTCGTGTTCGACGCCACCTCGGCCGGCGCCCACGCCCGCAACGACGCCCTCGTGCGCAACGCCGGACGGGTCATGGTCGATCTGACCCCCGCGGCGATCGGGCCGTACGTCGTGCCGGTCGTGAACCTCGACGCGCACCTCGGTGCGACCAACGTCAACATGGTCACGTGCGGCGGCCAGGCCACCGTGCCGATGGTGGCCGCCGTGTCGCGCGTCGCCCCGGTCGCGTATACCGAGATCGTCGCGTCGATCGCCTCGAAGTCGGCCGGCCCCGGCACCAGGGCGAACATCGACGAGTTCACCGAGACCACGGCCCGGGCGCTGGAAGTGATCGGCGGCGCCGATCACGGCAAGGCCATCATCGTGCTGAACCCCGCCGACCCGCCGCTCATCATGCGCGACACCGTCTTCTGCCTGGTCGAAGGCGACCCTGAATCCTTGGACCAGGATGCCGTCAGCGCCTCGGTCACCGACATGGTCGCCGACGTGCAGGCCTACGTCGGCGGCTACCGGCTCAAGCAGCAGGTGCAGTTCGATGCGGTCGACGAGCCCTACGTGCCCGCACTCGACCGACCGTTCCGCGGGACGCGCGTGACCGTCCTGCTGGAAGTCGCCGGCGCCGGCCACTATCTTCCGGAGTACGCGGGCAATCTCGACATCATGACCTCGGCCGCCCTGCGCACGGCCGAACGACTCGTCGCCGAACGGACAGGGGTTCCCGCATGACCACCACTCCCCGCGTCTACGTGCAGGACGTCACCCTCCGCGACGGCATGCACGCCATCGGCCACGGCTACACGACCGACCAGGTGCGCGATATCGCCCGTGCTCTCGAGGTGGCGGGCGTTGATGCCATCGAGGTCGCGCACGGCGACGGCCTCGGCGGTTCGAGTGTGGCCTACGGGCAGGGAGCGCACACCGACTGGCAGTGGATCGAGGCGGCGGCCGAGGTGCTCGACCGCGCCGTCCTGACCACCCTGATCCTTCCCGGCATCGGCACGATCGACGACCTCGCCCGGGCCCGCGACCTCGGCGTCGCGAGCGTGCGGGTCGCGACGCACTGCACCGAGGCCGACGTCGCCATCCAGCACATCACCTGGGCGCGCGAGCACGACATGGACGTCTCGGGCTTCCTGATGATGAGCCACCTCAACGACCCGCACGGGCTCGCCGAGCAGGCCAAGATCATGGAAGCGGCCGGCGCGCACTGCGTGTACGTCACCGACTCGGGCGGGCGCCTCACGATGCGCGACGTCGCCGACCGCGTCGACGCCTACCGCGAGGTGCTCGACCCCGGCACGCAGATCGGCATCCACGCACACGAGAACCTCTCGCTGAGCGTGGCCAACAGCGTCACGGCCGTCGAACACGGCGTGTACCGGGTCGACGCCTCGCTCGCAGGGCAGGGCGCCGGAGCGGGCAACTGTCCGATCGAGGCGTTCATCGCGGTGGCCGACCTGCTCGGCTGGGAGCACGGCTGCGATCTGTTCGCACTGCAGGATGCGGCGGAGGAACTGGTGCGTCCGCTGCAGCGCCGCCCCGTCCGCGTCGACCGCGAGACCCTTACTCTCGGCTACGCGGGTGTGTACTCGAGCTTCCTGCTGCACGCCGAGCGCGCGGCCGAGAAGCACGGCCTCGACGCCCGCGACATCCTCGTGGAGCTGGGCCGCCGCCGCATGGTGGGCGGCCAGGAGGACATGATCGTCGACGTCGCGCTCGACCTTGTCGCCGCCCGTTCGGGGGTGACCGCATGACCGCGGACGCGGTGTTCGCCGCCGCGCTCGACACCGCGCAGCGCACCGCGACCGCGATCAGCCAGCTCTCCGCATCCGCAGAGGTCGATCTCGACACCGCCTACGCCACGCAGCATGCGCTGATCGCCCGTCGGCTCGCCCGCGGCGAGCGCCTCACGGGACTCAAGCTCGGGTTCACGAGCCAGGCCAAGGCGCAGCAGATGGGCGTGCATGACGTCATCATCGGCAGTCTCACCGATGCGATGCGCCTCGACGACGGCGCGCTGTTCGACCGGCGGTCCGCCATCCACCCGCGCATCGAGCCGGAGGTCGCGTACCTTCTGTCGGCCGACATCGACGGGTCCGGGCCCGGGCGTCCGCTGTCGGAGGTCATCGCCGCGGTCGCCTCCGCGCTGGAGATCATCGACTCGCGGTACCGGGACTTCCGCTTCCGCCTCTCCGACGTCGTGGCCGACAACACGTCAGCCGCCGCGTACGTGATCGGCCCCTGGACCCCGTTCGACCGAGCCGGCGCTCTCGACAACCGGGCCGTGCGGCTCGAGGTCGACGGCAGGGTCGCTGCCACAGGCTCCACCTCCGCGATCCTCGGCGACCCCGGCCGTGCCATCGCCGCAGCCGCACGCCTCGCCTCGCGCCACGGCTTCACCCTCCGCGCCGGCATGGTCCTCCTCGCTGGTGCCGCGACCGCCGCCGTCCCCCTGCCCGACCAGGGCACGGTCGAGGCGACGATCACCGGCCTCGGACGCGTCTCCATCCACACCCACGACGGATCCGACAGCCTCGAGAAGGGATCACGATGACAACATCACGCGGCATCCTCGTCGAGGGCAAGGCGACGCCCCGAGGTCGCTTCCCGCATGCCAAGGTCTCCGGCGACCTGGTCTTCGTCTCGGGCACGTCCAGCCGACGCCCCGACAACTCCATCGCCGGAGCGGAGGTCGACGAGTTCGGCGCGACCCGGCTCGATGTCGCGGTGCAGACCCGCGCGGTCATCGAGAACATCCGCGAGGTGCTGGCCGCCGCCGGCTGCACACTCGACGACCTGGTGCAGGCGACGAGCTTCCTGGTCGACATGAACGACTTCGCTCCCTACAACGCGGTCTGGGCCGAGTACTTCGACGAGCAGGGACCCGCCCGCACAACGGTCGCCGTGCACGCCCTGCCGCATCCGCATCTGCGCATCGAGATCCAGGCGGTCGCCCGCCGCCCCGAAACCACCACCGATCGCAACACCGCTGACCACAACACCGCCGACCACAACACCGCTGCCACTCTCGAGGAGGAGAAATGAGCACCATCCCACCCGTCATCCCACCCGTGATCGATTTCGCCGCATGGATCAAGGAGAACGAGCATCTCCTGAAGCCGCCGGTCAACAACAAGGCCGCCTGGACCCCCATGGGCGACTTCATCGTGCAGGTCGTCGGCGGCCCGAACCAGCGCACCGACTTCCACTTCGACCCGTACGAGGAGTGGTTCTACCAGTACCGCGGCAACATGCACGTGAACATCCAGACCCCCGACGGCCTGCAGCGCATCGACATCCGCGAGGGCGAGATGTGGCTGCTCCCCGGTAACGTCTTCCACTCCCCGCAGCGCCCCGAAGAGGGCTCCATCGGCATCGTGATCGAGCGCATCCGCGAAGAGGGCACGCTCGAGAAGTTCGCCTGGTTCTGCCCGAACTGCAACGCCAAGGTGCACGAGGTCGAGCTGCAGGTGCGCGACATCGTCGAGGACCTGCCGCCGGTGTTCCGCGACTTCTACGAGAGCGAAGAGGGGCGCACCTGCCCCGAGTGCGGCGCCGTCCACCCCGGCAAGGGCTGAAGCCCCTTGGGCACGATCGACGTCCACACGCACTTCGTGCCGAGTTCCTGGCCCGACCTGTCGACACAGGTCGGGCCGGGTCTCTGGCCGACCCTGCGGGTGGATTCCGAGCGCGAGGCGATGATCATGCTCGGCGAGACCGAGTTCCGGCGCGTCGGCGACGACTGCTGGGACGCGTCCGTGCGCCTGGCCGACATGGACGCCGACGGCGTCGAGATGCAGGTGGTCTCCCCCACGCCGCTGTTCTTCTCCTACGACAAGTCGGGTGACGAGGCCGTCAAGGTCGCGCGCATCTTCAACGACCTCGCTCTGGAGATCTGCGCTCCGGCCCCCGGCCGGCTGATCCCGTTCGCACAGGTCCCCCTGCAGGATCCGGATGCCGCGTGCGCGGAGGCCGACCGCGCGATCGCCTCGGGCCACGCCGGTGTCGAGATCGGCAACCACGTGGGCGACCGCGACCTCGACGACGAGGGCACGGTGACCTTCCTGCAGCACTGCGCCGACAGCGGCATCCCGGTCTTCGTGCATCCGTGGGACATGCCGGGCTCCCCTCGTCTCGACCGCTGGATGGCCCGGTGGCTCACCGGCATGCCCGCAGAGACGCACCTGTCGATCATCGCGATGATCCTGGGCGGGGTCTTCGATCGCGTCCCGCCCACCCTCCGCCTGGCGTTCGCGCACGGCGGTGGTTCGTTCGCCTTCTGGCTGGGCCGGTTCGAGAACGCCTGGCGGCAACGCCCCGACCTCATCGGCGTCAGCGAGCGGCCGCCCTCGGCCTACCTGGACCGTTTCAGCGTCGACAGCGTCGTGTTCGACCCCGTGGCCCTGCGCGTGCTGGTCGAGACCCTCGGCGCCTCCCGGGTGATGGTGGGCAGCGATTACCCCTACCCCCTGGGCGAGCGACCCGTCGGCGGCGTCATCGACCGGGCCGACTTCCTCGACGAGGCGCAGAAGAGCGCCATCCGCCGCGACAACGCCCTGCGATTCCTCGGGCGCTGACCCGCATGACCTCGAACGGACCCGCCGCATGAGCACCACCTCCACCCGCCCCGCCATCGACCGCGCGACCTGCACGGCCCTCGACGATGCCGATCCGCTCGCCTCGATGCGCGAGCGCTTCGTGCTGCCCGACGGTGTGATCTACCTCGACGGCAACTCGCTCGGAGCGCTGCCCCGCCACACCGCGGCGCACCTGCAGCGCGTGATCACCGAGGAGTGGGGCACCGGCCTCATCCGCAGCTGGAACGATGCCGGGTGGTTCGCCAAGCCGCGCACGATCGGCGATCGCATCGCGCCGCTCGTCGGAGCGGATGCCGGAGAGGTCGTGCTCGGCGACTCCACGTCGGCGAGCCTGTTCCAAGCCGTGGTCGCTGCGGTCAGACTCCGACCGGGACGACGCGTGATCGTCGCAGAGCGGGGCAACTTCCCCACCGACCTCTACATGCTCGAAGCGGTGCAGGAGCTGCTCGGCAGCGGAACGCCCCTGGAGCGCCGGCTGATCTCCGACGACGGCCCCACGCTCGACGACGTGCTCGACGACCACGTCGCCGTCGTCGTGCTCACCCAGGTCGACTACCGCACGGGACGCATGCACGACATCGCCGAGGTCACGCGCAAGGTCCACGCCGCCGGCGCCCTCGTGGTCTGGGATCTGTGCCACAGCGTCGGTGCCGTGCCGATCGACCTGAACGCCGCCGACGCCGACTTCGCGGTCGGCTGCACCTACAAGTACCTCAACGGCGGCCCCGGTTCGCCCTCGTTCATCTGGGCGGCCGCTCGGCATCACAATGCTGCCCACCCCGCCCTCACCGGCTGGCACGGCCACGCGCGGCCGTTCGACTTCACCGTGGACTACACCCCGGCCCCGGGCATCGAGCGGTTCCGCGTCGGCACCCCGCAGCTGCTCTCGGTGGCCGGACTCGAGGCGAGCCTCGACATCTGGGACGACGTCGACCTGGAGCTCCTCCGCGAGAAGAGTCTGCGGCTGACCGAGCTCTTCATGTCGCTCGTCGACACCCGCCTCACACCGCGCTGGGGCATCGAGCCGGTCACGCCTCGCGAGTCCGCCCGCCGTGGCAGCCAGGTCTCCCTCCGACACGAAGACGGCTATGCGGTGATGCAGGCGCTGATCGAGCGCGGAGTGATCGGCGACTTCCGCGCCCCCGACCTCATCCGCTTCGGGTTCACACCGCTCTACACCTCCTACACCGACGTGTGGGATGCGATCGACGCGCTGGAAGACGTGCTGCACAGCGAGATCTGGCGTGAACCTCGCTTCGCACGTCGCGGCACCGTCACCTGAGAGCACCGTCACCTGAGAGCACGGTCACCTAGTCGCACACCTGCATGACTCCTGCCCGGATGGATGAACGGACTGATGTGCCGAGTCATGCATCCGTGTAGGAGTCATGCATTCGCCCCAGGCGTCAGGCTCCGTCGCCGGCAGCCTCGGTCGCCGCCGCGTCGAGCAGTGCGATGACCCCGTCGCGCACGTGGTTCAGGTGCGACTCGAGCACGCGCAGCGCCTCGTCCACATCTCCAGCTGCCACGACGTCGATCAGCTCACCGTGGGAGTGGTCATGTGCGCCGGGAGAGACCAGACGCCAGCCGAGCACGTAGCGTCCGAGCTTGAGCCGCAGCTGCTCGATCATCTCCCACATCACCGGCCGGGCCTCGGCGTCGTAGAGCGTCGCGTAGAACTCGGTGCGGGCCTCGACGAACTCGCCGCCCTCCGAGATGTCGTCCGCCGTCTTCGCGAGCTCCCGCAGCCGGCTGACCCGCTCCGGGGTGATCTCCTCCATCGCCAGGCGCAGTGCGTCCTTCTCGAGCAGCGTGCGCAGGTGGTAGACCTCGGTCGCCTCCTGCACCGAGAGTGCCCGCACCATCGCGCCGCGGCGGGCATGGAAGACCACGAGGCCGTCGGCCTCCAACTGGATCAGGGCGGAGCGGATCGGCAGTCGCGAGATGCCGATGGACTCGGCCAGGGTCTCCTGTCGCAGCTTCATCCCCGGAGGCAGGGTGCCGTCGAGGATCGCATCGCGGATGATGTCGTAGGCCATCGCTCCGACGGACCGGTATCCGGCTCCATGTCGCTGCGCGAGCTTCTGCAGAGCCTCGGCCCGTTCCTTGGGCGACGCGGCGTTCCCTGATTGCACCATGGGAGCGAGAGTATCGGATGATCCCGGCCAACTCTGCATTCTGGATCCAAAATCACCTCGCGTCGCGGGACCACTGCCGCGCCTCGGCGTGCGCACGCCAGGGCGCCCGGGACGCATGTCGGGCCGGGCACGCCGAGTCCACCCGCGGGGGGACGAGGATCACCCCGCGGGAGGATGCCCCGGCACCCTCGACCCGGCAGGCTCGAACTGTCGATCGTGTCGCCGAAGCTCAGTCGCCTCTCGTCGCGCTGAGCCGGAGCCACAGGATCCGGTTCAGAGTGACGAGCGTCGGGTGACCACAGGCGGCTTCCGCGTCGCGCGCGTGCTTCTCAGCCTGCCGCAGCGACCCAGCCGAAAGCACCTCATCGCTCCATGTCGTTCCTCACACGCAGCAGTCTCAAGAACCGCCTGATCCTCTCTCTCGCGACGCTCGCCGTCGTCGTCCTCGGCCTGATATCGATGGGTTCCCTCAAGCAGGAGCTGATGCCCTCGCTGCAGGCTCCGATGGCGTTCATCTCCGCACAGTCGCAGGGCCTGGCACCCGAGGAGATGGCGAGCAGCGTGACCGAGCCGCTCGAACAGGCGGTGCGAGCGGTTCCCGGCGTGACGAGCGTGACCTCGACGACATCGAGCGGCAACGCGCAGGTGCTCGTCGAGTGGACCTTCGGCGAAGACGACGAGGAGACGCTGCGCACCATCCGCAGCGCGGCCGAGTCGCTGAAGCCGAGCTTCCCCTCGGACACGGAGGTCAGCGTCGCGTCCGGCGGTGCGGGCGACCTGCCGGCCATGGCACTGAGCGCCGGCACCAGCGGCGACCAGGAGGCGTTCGGCGATGCGCTCCAGCAGACCGTCGTCCCGGCGCTGAAGGGCGTGCCGGGTGTGCGCGACGTCACACTCGCCGGCCAGGAGACGCAGCGCATCACGATCGACCTCCGCCCTGCCGACGTCACCCGCCTGAAGGTCGAGCCCTCGACGCTCGGACCGATCCTCGAAGCGCATGGCGCCGCCCTCCCGGCTGGACAGGCGGATTCCGCCGAAGGCCCCCTCTCGATCACGGTGGGGTCGCGTCTCGCGACGCCGGAAGACATCCAGGCGCTCCCGGTGCCCACGAGCGAGGGGGCCGTCACGGTCGCGGAGTTCGCCGACGTCACGGTCGAGACCGTGCCGGCGGAGACCATCTCGCGCGTCAACGGCAAGCCGTCGCTCACGCTGCAGGTGATGCCGGCACAGGGTGCCAACGTCGTCGACATCTCCCACGGCGTCAACGCCGAGCTCGACCGGCTCGCGCCGATCCTCGACGCCGAGTTCGTCACGATCTTCGACCAGGCCCCCTACATCGAGCAGTCGATCCACGACCTCTCCGTCGAGGGCGGGCTCGGTCTGCTCTTCGCGGTGCTCGTGATCCTCGCGTTCCTGCGCTCGTGGCGCTCGACGGTCATCGCGGCCGTGTCGATCCCGCTGTCGCTGCTGATCACCCTGGTGGGCCTGTGGTGGAGCGGCAACACCCTCAACATCCTCACCCTCGGCGCCCTCACCATCGCCATCGGACGTGTCGTCGACGACTCCATCGTGGTGATCGAGAACATCTCCAGACGCCGTGGTGACGGCCCGCTCACGATCGACGGCATCGTCGCCTCTGTGCGTCAGGTCGCCGGGGCCATCACCGCCTCGACACTCACCACGGTGGCGGTCTTCCTGCCGATCGCATTCGTCTCGGGCATCGCCGGCCAGCTGTTCCGACCGTTCGCGGTGACCGTCTCGATCGCGCTTCTCGCCTCGCTCGTCGTCTCGCTCACGATCGTGCCGGTGCTCGCATCCTGGTTCCTCAACAAGGCTCCGAAGCACCGCGCCGCCGACGCAGACACGGCTCAGCCCGCGGCCGAGGGCATGACGACCGACGCGGCTCCTGCCGCCGCAGCCACCGCGGTGGCGGCCGAGGTCGCGGCTCCTGCCGCGGCGACCGTCTCGCCGTCGCCGTCTGCCGAGAGCGACGTCCCGTCCGAGCTCGACGAGATCCACACCGCCCCCGACCGGCTGCAGCGCACGTTCATGCCGGCGTTGAACGCGACCCGTCGTCACCCCGTGATCACCCTCGTCGCCTCCGCGCTGCTGCTCGTCGCCACGCTGGGGATGACGCCGTTCATCCAGACCGACTTCCTCGGTTCCTCCGGCCAGGCCACCCTGCAGGTCGTCCAGACGCCCCCGAAGGAAGCCACCGCCGACCTGGTCGCCGCGGCCGAGCCGGTGGAGAAGACTCTCGGGAAGGTTCCGGGCATCGCCGACATCACCACCTCGATCCCGGTCCCCACTCCCGGCACCCCGGCGTCGATCACGTACGACCTCCGTCTGAAGGACGGCTCCGACGTCGCCGAGGTCGAATCCGAGGTGCAGAAGGCGCTCGACGGGCTTCCCGACAGCGGTGAAATCGACCTCGCGTCGCAGGACGCCTCGCTGGCAGGTGCCGGTGACGGCATCGACCTGCAGATCCAGGGCAACGATCCGGCAGCATTGCGCACGGCGAGCGACCTGCTCGAGAAGCAGCTCGCCGACGCCGACGGCGTGCGCTCCGTGAAGAGCGAGCTCGCGGGCGAGCAGCCGGTGCTGCGGGTGAAGGTCGACGAACCGTTGGCCGCGCGCCTCGGCTTCGACCGCGCCACGATCGCGAAGGCCGTGCAGGAGGCACTCTCCGGCACCACGGTCGGCACGCTCATGTACGAGGGCCGGGAGCGCGACATCGTCGTGCGCACCCCTGGTGCGGCGCGCACCGCCGACAAGATCGGTGAGATCATGCTCCCGGTCACCCCTCAGCAGACCGCCGAGGCGCAGAAGGCGGCAGCGGATGCGCTCCAGGCCAAGGCGGAGGCGAAGGCCGCAGAGGCGAAGACCAAGGCCGAGAACGAACTGAACTCGCAGATCAACACCGCCACGAAGCAGCGCGCCGAGCTCGCCGGCCAGATCGGGGCCCTGAACAGGCAGCTCGCCGAGCTTTCGGCGGCACCGATCGTCCCCGAAGACCCGCTGAGCCCGGATGAGGAGGCCGTGCTCAAAGCGCAGGCCGAACGCGCCGAGCAGCTCGCGGCGCTGCAGGGTGCGATCGAGGGGGCCCAGTCCGGCGTCGCAGCGGCGGACGAGCAGATCAAGGCCCTGCGCCAGAGCCGCAGCGACGCCGCGGCCCAGCAGGCCGAGGCCGATGCCGCCGAGGGCGAGCAGAAGGCGGCTGCCGAGGTCACCGGCACGGCGATCCCGCTCGCCGCGATCGCGACCGTCGAGGAGGAGCTCACGGCGCCGACCATCACGCGCGCCGAGGGCGAGCGTCAGGTCACGCTGACCGTGACCCCGGAGAAGGGCGGCCTCGCGGCTGCCGGTCGGGCGATCGACAAGGCGATCGCCGACACCGATCTGCCGGCGGGAGTCACCTTCCAGCAGGGCGGTGCGTCCGCGCAGCAGGATGAGGCCTTCAGCCAGCTCGGACTGGCGATGCTGGCCGCCATCGTTCTCGTGCTGCTGGTGATGGTGGCGACCTTCCGCAACTTCCGCGGACCCCTCGTGCTGCTCATCTCGATCCCGTTCGCAGCGACCGGCGCGATCCTCGGCCTGCTCCTCACCGGAACCCCGATGGGTCTTCCCGCCCTGATCGGACTCCTGATGCTCATCGGCATCGTCGTGACGAACGCCATCGTGCTCATGGATCTCGTGAACCGCCTTCGTGGTGCGGGAGCGAGTCTCGACGAGGCGGTGGAGCATGGAACCCGCCTGCGCCTGCGACCGATCCTGATGACGGCGGCCGCGACCGTGTTCGCGCTCGTCCCGATGTCTCTCGGGCTGACCGGCGGCGGAGTGTTCATCTCGAAGCCGCTGGCGATCGTCGTGATCGGCGGCCTGGTGTCGTCGACGCTGCTGACTCTGGTTCTGGTCCCGGTTCTCTACACGCTCGTGGAGCGCAGTCGGGAACGCCGGATCGCCAAGCGCGCCGAGCGACGAGCCCGGCGCGAGGAGCGTCGTGCCGCTTCGGCCGAGACGTCGACGGACATCTTCGAGGTCACGTCCGAGAAGCCGTAGCCACGAGGCACGGCGACGTGCGGCACATGTCGGGAGAATCGGGCGGATCCCCTGCGGACCCACCCGATTCTCCCGACCTCCGCGCTTTCTCCAGGCATCCGTGCCGGGGTACGGGATCGGGGCGCTGGCTCAGGGGTGGGTTCAGCGGCCGCGCGACGCGGCCGCCTGGATCAGCTCGGCGAGGTCACCGGGACGGCTCCACATCGGCCAGTGCCCCGTGGGCAGGTCGACGACGTCGAGGTGGTCGAGCATCGCGACCTCGGCGAACATGTGATGACCGGCGCGCGCGAGTTCGAGCAGCTGTGCACTCGGGATGGAGCAGCAGATCAGGGTGGTCGGGATCGCGCGTCGCTCGTCGTTCGTGAGCTCGACGGGCTGACGCAGCACGGGCCCGGGCTCGGGAACGGCCCGCTCGCGAAAACGCTCGAGCACCTCTGTACTCAGGCCTTCGAGGCTCGCCTGCTGTCCCAGCACCTCGAAGGGCGGAAGCGGAAGCTCCTCCACGTCGTCCGGAAGGTCGGGCGCGAACACGCTCCCGGCGGCCACCGGGCCGGAGTCGACCCACACCACGCGCGCGATCAGGGCGGGGTGTCGGTCGAGCACGAGGCTCACGGGGGCGTTCGCCCCGCTGTGCGCGACGATGATCGCGGGCTGCTGCTCCGAGACGCCGAGCCGGCCGACCTCGTCGAGAATCGCGTCGGCCTGGTCATCGAGCGTCTTCGCCGCCCGCGCGGGGTCGGTCGCGTCGAGACCCGGCAGCGTCATCGCGACGGCGCGAGACCTGTCGGCGCCGAGGCTTTCGAGGGCCTCGTCCCACGCCCAGGCACCCAGCCAATGGCCCGCGATGAGAAGGATGGTCGGAGTGCTCGTCGTGTGTGTCATACCCCCATGCTGCTCCGCACTGTGGACAGGTGTGTGTCACTATTCATGTCATGAATTCCCCACGGATCGAACGATGAAGCGCGCAGAGCGTCTGCATGCCCTCTCCGAGATGCTGCGCCGCAGCGGGTCGCGGGGGACGTCGGCCGAGCGCCTGGCCCGCGAGTTCGAGGTGTCCGTGCGCACGGTCAAGCGCGACCTGGCGGCCCTCGAGCGCGGTGGAGCACCGCTGTGGTCACGCCCCGGTCCGGGTGGCGGCTATGGACTGGCGGTGGGGGCATCGCTGCCGCCCGTCTCCCTCTCCCCTGCGCAGGCCGTGGCACTCATGGCGGCCGCGGCTGCCTCACCCGATGCGCCCTATGCGGATCTGGCCGCGGCCGGCGTGCGGAAGATCCTCGACGTGCTCGATCCCCGCACCCGTGCACGAGCCGACGAACTCGCCCACCGCGTCTGGGTCGACGCGTCACCCACCCCCTCACGCGCGATCAGATCGGCACTGGAGGAGGGCATGGCGGAGCAGCGGGTGGTACCCATCCGCTACACCGCAGGAGACGGGAGCACCACCACCCGTGATGTCGAACCCGTGCTGTTCGCCTCCACGAACGGCCAGTGGTATCTGGTCGGATGGTGCCGACTGCGCGACGCCATGCGGTGGTTCACCGTGTCGCGTGTCGAGAGGGCCAGCGTGACCGCGACGGCGTGCAGCGGCCACACCGTCGATGAGGTCGGCGAACCCCCGGCGAACGCCCGACCGGTGCACGGTCGGAGCGGGTGAGGCGGCGCCGATCACCCTCGGAATGCAGAACGCCCCCTGTCCCGAAGGACAGGGGGCGTTCTCGACGTGCCTTACTTGGCGGCGACGACCTGCAGCGTGATCACTGCGGTGACGTCGTCGTGCAGACGCACGGTCGCCTCGTGCTCACCGGTCACCTTGATGGGCGACGGGATGTGCACCTTGCGCTTGTCGATCGAGCCCAGGCCGGCAGCTGCGACAGCATCCGCGACGTGGTCGGTCTTGACGGAGCCGAAGAGACGACCCTCCTTGCCGGCCTTGACCGTGAGGCGCACCTTCGTGCCCTCGAGAGCGTTCTTCAGTGCGACAGCGTCGTCACGATCGTGGATCGCGCGTGCCTGACGCGCGGCCTGGATCGATGCGACCTGCTTTTCGCCACCGCGGGTCCACGCCGTAGCGAAGCCCTGCGGGATGAGGAAGTTGCGGGCGTACCCGTTCTTGACCTCGACCACGTCACCGGCGCTACCGAGCCCGGCGACCTCGTTCGTGAGAATCAGCTTTGCCATCTCGATACCCCTTACCGGCCGGCGCCAGCGTAGGGCAGGAGCGCCATTTCGCGCGCGTTCTTGATCGCCGTGGCGATCAGACGCTGCTCCTGCACCGAGACACCGGTGATACGACGGGCACGGATCTTGCCGCGCTCCGAGACGAACTTGCGAAGGGTGGCGACATCCTTGTAATCGATGACACCGACCCGGATGGACTTCGCGGGAGCGGTGGGCTTGCCACCCTTCCGCGGCTTGCGGCGGTCGCCGCTCGACTTTCCAGCCATAGTTTTTCCTTAGTGATGAGCGGATGCCGGCCGTGCAGGCCGGATCCAGAAGTTGTTCAGAACGGGGTGTCGTCGCCGAAGCTGCCGGGAGTGCTCCAGGCATCCGCGCTGGTCGACGAACCGGGCGTGGACCACGGCTCCTCCGACACCTGCTGCTGCGCGGGACGGGACTGTCCACCGCCACCGGCACCGCCGGCACCGCCGGTCGAGGCCGCACGGGTGACCTGCGCGGTCGCGTACCGGAGCGAGGGGCCGATCTCGTCGACCTCCAGCTCGATCGCGGTGCGCTGGTTGCCCTCGCGGTCCTGGTAGGAGCGTTGACGCAGACGGCCCTGCGCGATGACGCGCATGCCCTTCGTCAACGAACCCGCCACGTGCTCGGCGAACTCGCGCCAGACGGATGCACGGAGGAACAGCGCATCGCCGTCCTTCCACTCATTCGCGGCACGGTCGAAGTTCCGAGGCGTCGATGCGATGGTGAAGTTCGCCACCGGCAGCCCGTTCTGCGTGTAGCGCAGCTCGGGGTCGGCCGTGAGGTTTCCCACCACGGTGATGACGGTTTCGCCGGCCATGAGACTTAGGCCTTCGCAGCCTTGGCGGCCTTGCGGGCAGCCTTCTCTTCGGAGCGCTTGGCCTCGGAGGCGATCATCGCCTGAGCCTCTTCAGCGCGGAGAACCTTGGTGCGCATGATCTGCTCGTTCAGCTTCAGCTGACGGTCGAGCTCCTGCGTGGCGGCGCTGGTCGCGGTGAAGTTGACGACGGCGTAGATGCCCTCGGTCTTCTTCTGGATCTCGTATGCGAGACGGCGCTTTCCCCAGATGTCGACGTTCTCGATAGAGCCACCATCGTTGGTGATGACCTTCAGGAACTTGTCGAGCGTCGGGGCGACCTGGCGCTCGTCGATCTCGGGGGTCAGAATGACCATGAGTTCGTACTGGTGCGTCACTTACCCACCTCCTTCGGACTAGAACGGCTCTCGGGACTTTCCCGGGAGCAGGAGGGTGTGTGCACGTGCCCGCCTCTGGAATCCCGAATGGACGCCGCAAGGCAGACAACCTCGACAGTCTAGCGGAATCACGCGTCCGCCGCGAATGACGCCCGACACCACGACTGCGGGTCGCGGGAACCTCTGCGACGTTTGGCATGCTGGGACGAGTGCCCGATGACGGTCATCGGGCATCTCGACCTGAGGGGGGACGCGATGCGCGTCAACAAATGGGGGGTCGGCGTCATTCTCGCCGCCGCCGTGCTGCTCACGGGATGTGCAGGGGGCGGATCGGACACGACCGCCGAGAAGAAGCCCGACTCCGGGGCATCGCAGGAGGCGGAAGCGCCGAAGACGGACTGCCCCGAGCTGAAGGAGGGCGCGACCGTCGACGGCTCCACGCTGGCGGAGTGCGTGACGGCGGCGATGACCGACACCGCCGGATTCTCGGCGACGATGACGACTCTGGGCATGGAGTCGACCACCCGCTACAGCCCGGCCGACAAGGCCGTCGAGACCAGCACCAGCTTCGGCTCGGTCATCGTGATCGGCGACGACGCCTGGGTGAAATCCACCACCGGCGAGTGGCAGGTCGCCGACGAGAACTCCACCGACCAGGAGATCAGCACGCTCAGCACCGCCGCGAAGGCCGTCGACGCCTCCGACCCGATGGGCGTGGCCGACACGCTCTCCGGCGAATACACGGTCACCGGCACGGGCTCGCGCCTGGGCCAGGACGTGTACCTGCTCAGCGGCACGACCGAGTCGCAGGGATCGACCGTCACGATGCTCTTCGAGGTCACGAGCGACTACGTGGTGCTCGCGGCCAACGCCTCCACTGAGGTCGAGGGCCAGAAGATCGAGAGCGTTCAGGAAGTCACCGAGTGGGACGTGAAGCAGGACATCGTCGCACCGCTCTGACGCCGCTGACCCGTGCGGGCCGGGGCTGCAGCCTCGGTCCGCACGGTCCTCTCACGGCCGGCGGGCGCTCGGAGCACACGCGCGAGCGGAGCACGAGTGAGCGCGGAGTGTTCTCAGTACATGACCGGCGGGATCTCCGCCCACACCGTGCGGTCGTCGACCGACGGGGCGGCGGGGATGCGACCCGCGCCGTCGGGCTCGGGGATCGCCGCGAGCAGCGCCTGTGTATAGGGGTGCCGCGGTGCGGCCCAGAGCTGATCGGTCGGACCCGACTCGAGCACGCGTCCGCCGAACATCACGAACGTGCGGTCGGCGATGCGGCGGACCACGGCGAGGTCGTGCGAGATGAACAGCATGCCCGCTCCCGACTCCGCCACCAGGTCGCGCATCAGGCCGGCGACGCTCGTCTGCGTGGAAGCATCGAGCGCTGAGATCGGCTCATCCGCCACCAGGAGCGAGGGACGAGCGGCCAAGGCCCTGGCGATCGCGATGCGCTGTTTCTGCCCGCCCGAGAACTGATGCGGGAAGCGGCTGCTCACGGTGGTCGGCAGACCGACGCGCTCGAGCCACTCGTCCACGGTCGATCCTTCGGCGCCACGGGCGCGGGCGGTGGCGATGCCGTCGGCGATCTGGTCGCCGACCCGGCGCCGCGGGTTCAGCGAGGTCGCCGGATCCTGGAACACCATCTGGATGCCGGTGAGGGCGATCGAGCGACGGCGGATGCCGAGCGGCGACACCGGAGCATCGCGGAACAGCACGGTCCCTGCGGCGGTCTTCTCGATGCCGACGACGGCACGGGCGAGACTGGACTTGCCGCTGCCGGACTCGCCCACCAGGGCCACGGTCTCCCCGGCGGCGACGCTGATCGACACGCCGTTCACGGCGATCACCGGCGGGTTGCCCGGGTAGCGCACGACCACGTCCTGCGCATCGAGGACGGAGACCTCACTCATCTGCGGCCTGCCCTTCCGGTGCCTCGTCGATGCGCGACCCCGGCAGGGCCGCGAGCAGCATGCGCGTGTATTCGTGCTGGGGATCGCGGAACAGCGTCTCGCGATCGGCGAGCTCCACGATCCGGCCGTCCTTCATGACGGCGACCCGGTCGGCGATCGCGCTCATCACGCCCAGGTCGTGCGTCACGAGCAGCACGGCCAGGTTGCGTTCGACCGCCAGGTCGCGCAGCAGCTTCAGGATGCCGGCCTGCACCGTGACGTCGAGAGCCGTGGTGGGCTCGTCCGCCAGCAGCACCTCGGGGTCGCAGGCCAGGGCGCATGCGATCGCGATGCGCTGACGCTGGCCGCCGGAGAACTGGTGCGGATAGCGCTTCAGTGCCTCGGCGGGGTTCGGCACCTGCACGGTCTCGAGCAGCTCGACCGCCCGCGCCCGTGCGGCGGCGCCCTTGAGTCCGAGGTGCACGCGCATGTGGTCGGTGAGCTGGCGTCCGACCGGCAGCTGCGGGTGCAGAGAGGCCGACGGATCCTGGAAGACCATGGCGATCCGCTTGCCGCGCACCCGGTTGAGGGCGCGACGGCGCAGTCCCACCAGCTCTTCACCGCCGAGCAGGATCGACCCGCCGGTCCGCGCCTGCCGCGGGAGCAGCCCCAGCACGGCGAGCGAGGTGAGCGTCTTGCCCGAGCCCGATTCCCCGGCGAGACCGTGGATGCGACCGGCCTCGAGTTCGAGCGAGACACCCTTCACGAGCGGGCGTCCGATGTCGATCGTCAGGTCGCGGATGCTGAGCGTCGATGTCTGCTGCACGGCAGCGCTCTGCGCGCTCATGCGGCCACCCCCGTCGCGGA
Source organism: Microbacterium sp. UBA3486 (assembly GCF_002377845.1). Taxonomy (NCBI): domain Bacteria; kingdom Bacillati; phylum Actinomycetota; class Actinomycetes; order Micrococcales; family Microbacteriaceae; genus Microbacterium; species Microbacterium sp. UBA3486. The sequence goes on along the minus strand of NZ_DFQP01000015.1, from coordinate 32,354 downwards.
AGCCTTGTGATCGGCGGCCTTCTCGTGCGTGATCTCGGCTGTGGGGTCGAGCACGTCGCGCATCGCGTCTCCGAGGAAGTTGAACGCCAGCACCACGGTCAGGATCGCGAGCCCGGGGAAGACCCCGAGCCACCAGGCGTCGAAGTTCTGCATCGCGCCTGAGATCATCGATCCCCACTCCGCGGTCGGCGGCTGCGCGCCGAGACCCAGGAAGGAGAGGCCGGAGAGGAGCAGGATCGCCGCACCGATGTCGAGCGTCGCGAGCACCAGGACGGGGCCGGCGATGTTCGGGAGGATGTCGACGAACAGCGTGCGTGCCGGCGAGTGCCCGAGCAGGCGGCCCGCGATCACGTAGTTCTGACCCCGGAGCCCCAGCACGATGCTGCGCGTGACGCGGGAGTACTGCGGCCACGACACCACGATGGCGGCGATCACCGCGTTGAACAGCGACGGTCCGAGCGAGGCGGCAACCACCATGGCGAGGATCACGGTCGGGAAGGCCATGAACAGGTCGGTGATGCGCATCAGCGTCTCGTCGACCCAGCCACCGAAGTATCCGGCGAGCGCACCGATGAGCGTGCCGATGATCATGGCGGCGATCACGAGCATGAGTGCCAGCGGGAGACTCACGGTGGCTCCGGTCATCAGACGCGAGAAGATGTCGCGTCCGTTGCCGTCGGTGCCCAGGAACGTGTCGATGCCCGGCGGCTGCAGACGCGGCAGCACCTGCGCGTTCGGCGGATACGGGACCCACCACTGCGCCGTGAAGGCCACGATGATCCACGCTCCGGCGATCACGGTGCCGATGATGCCCAGCGGCGTGCGCCAGGCACGGGGCCAGCGGAACCGGAAGCGCCCGGCGGGGGACGCGGCGGCGATGCGGCTCATGCGATCCTCACTCTCGGGTCGAGCACGCCGTAGAGGATGTCGACGATGAAGTTGATGAGGAGGTAGATGATGCCGACCACGAGGCCGACGCCCATGATGCCGGGCAGGTCGAGGTTGGCGGCCGAGTTGTAGGCGTAGGTGCCGAGGCCCGGCCAGGCGAACACCGACTCGACGAGCACCGTGCCCGAGAGCAGTGCACCGAACGCCACGCCCACCACCGTGAGGATCGGCAGCGAGGCGCCACGCAGCACGTAGTCGAGGATCACGCGCATGGCCGGGAGGCCCTTGGCGCGTGCGGCGCGCACATAGTCGCTGCCGAGCACCTCGAGCACCGAGGTGCGGATGAAGCGGGTCAGCAGGCCGATGGTCACGAGCGAGAGCACCATGACGGGAAGAGCCAGGTGCGCGAGGGCGTCGAAGAAGCCGACGGCGTCTCCGTTCAGGAGATAGTCGACCGTGTAGAGCCCGGTCACGCGCGGCGGCGGCGTGATCGACGGCGAGATGCGACCGGAGCCCGGTGCGATGCGCAGCTCGAGGAAGAAGACGTAGAAGCTCACGAGCGCCAGCCAGAAGGTCGGCACGCTGAGGCCCACCAGCGTCACGACCCGGATGACCTGGTCGGTGACGAGTCCACGGCGGTAGGCGGCGAGCGTGCCGAGCACGATGCTGACCGCCAGGCTGACGATGATCGCCCCGATCGCGATCTCGATGGTCGCCGGCACCGCGGTGGCGAGGTCGCTGGTGACCGGGCGTCCGGTCACCAGCGACGTGCCGAGGTCCCCGCGCAGCAGGTTCCCCATATAGATGAAGTACTGCACGAACAGTGGCTGGTCGAGACCATGCTCCTTGATGAACGCATCACGCGTCGCGGGGTTCTGCGACGCACCCTCACCGAGCGCGGCCGAGACCGGGTCTCCCGGCACCAGGTTGGTGAGCGCGAACGTGACGATCGTCACGCCCACCAACAGGAGCAGGGAGGTGCCGGCCCGCCGCAGCAGGTATCCGATCNNCCCCCCGGCAGGGGGGGGGGGGGCGAGGGGGCGCCCCCCCCCCCCCCCACCAAGGGGGGGGGGGGGGCCCCGCCCCGCCGCAGCAGGTATCCGATCAGAGGCGACCGGCGCCGTTGCGCCTGCCTCTGCACCGCCACTGTCGTCATGGGATGTCCGTTCAGCCGGCCGGCGTGATCTCGGCGATGTCCATCTCCCAGACGGAGTTGTACACCGCACCCTTCACGCTGTCCGCGGAGGAGATGTTGCGACCGGGCACGATCAGCGGGACGAACGGACCCTCGGCCTGCATCGCCTCGGCGAAGTCGGTGAAGGCGGCGGTGCGCTGGTCGGGATCGGTCGCGGCCGCGGCACCGGCCGCGATACCGGCGATCTCCGGGTTGGCCTCGGCGGCCCAGCCGGCGCGGAGGCCGACCTTCAGGCCCGGGGCGAAGGGCAGGAAGTTCGCGGAGTCCGCGTAGTCCGGACCCCAGAACCACAGACCGAAGCCCTCGGTGCCGTTGACGTAGGCGTCGAGCTCGGTCGCGAAGGGCGCGGGGGCGAGGTCGACCGTGATGCCGGCGTCTTCGAGCTGTGCCTGCACGCGCTCGGCGAGCGGGGTGAACTCCACACCGCCGACCGGGTAGTCGTTCGGGAACTGCAGCTTCAGGGTCTGGCCCGTGTAGCCGGCCTCTGCGAGCGCGGCCTTCGCCTTGTCGAGGTCCTGCTCCACGCCGCTGTCGAGAGCACCCTCGAATCCGGGAGGGATGACGCCGGTCGCCTGCACGGAGCCGGCACCGGCCAGCTCCAGCAGCGCGTCGTAGTCGAGCGCATAGCGGATCGCCTCGGCGATCTTCACGTTCGCCAGGTCGCCGGCGACGGCCGAGGACTGGTTCAGCAGCAGGAAGATCGTCTGGCCGGACGGAACGGAGTCGACCGTGATGTCGTCGCCGAGGCCGGCGACCTGGTCGCCGTTCAGGTCCATCGCGACCATCGAGTCGCCGCCCTTGAGGTTGGCGAGCTGGGTGGCGCTCTCCGAGACGTTGCGCACGACCACGCGCTTGTAGTCGGAGGCCTCGTCACCGTTGTACTCGTCGTTCTTGGTCAGCACGACCTGCGAGCTGAGGTCGAGGGTGTCGAGCACGAAGGGGCCGGAGCCGGCGGATGCGCCGTCGAGGAACTTCTGTGCCGAGTCGGTGCCGTCGATCGCGCCGCCGTTCTCGATCACGACGTCGGAGTTGACGATGCCGAGTGCCGGGTTCGCGAGGATTGCGGGCAGCTGCAGCAGCGGAGTCTCGGACGTGAACCGGATCGTCTTGTCGTCGACCTCGGTGATCGTGAGGCCGCCGAGGAGGAAGTTCGGCTTGGCGTCTTCCATGCCCTGGATGCGCTGCAGCGAGAACACGACGTCCTTCGCCTCGATCGGCGATCCGTCGGAGAAGACACGGTCGCCTTCGAGCGTGAAGGTGAACTCGGTCGCCTCGTCGTTCTGCTCCCACGATGCCAGGCCCGGCACCGGGGTCGAGACGTCAGAGCCCTCGAAGTCGACGAGGGTCTCGTACAGGGCCTTCGCGATCATGTTGCCGGTCGGGTCGTAGGTGTGACCCGGGTCGGTGGTCTCGATCGAGAACGCGGTGTCGATGACGAGGGAGTCGGAGCCGGACTGTCCGCCGCCCGTCGCCGAGTTCCCTCCCGAGCAACCTGCGAGCGCGAGGAGCGCGACGGCTCCGAGCGCGATGACCGGCGTGATACGGCGTGACGACATGAGGGCCTCCAGAGGCGAGGAGTACATTCGGGTGAGTCGCCACCGATGTGGACGACCGTGGATCAGATTCGCATCATATGCGACGATGTGTCCAGCAAGAGCGGGTCACCTCGACACGCTCTGTCCAGAACCTCGGATGTGAGGAACAATATGTCCAGCAAGAATGCGGAAGATCCGAAGCATTCTGGACGAAGTGCTGCCCCTTTGGACGAGACGGCGTACAGAATCCTCGAAGTCCTGCGTGATAACGGTCGTGTCTCGATCGCGGCACTCGCCGACAAGGTCGGGATCTCCCGCGCGAATGCGTACACGCGGGTCGAGTCGCTCGTGCACGACGGGGTCATCACGGGCTTCAGCGCCCGCGTCGATCAGGCGAAGGCGGGGCTCTCCATCGGCGCGCTCGTGTTCGTCACGGTGATGCCGCAGGCCTGGGCGTCGTTCCGCGAACGCGTGCTGGAGATGCCCGACGTCGAGTGGTGCGCCATCACCACCGGCGAGCACGACGCCATGCTGCTCATCCGCGCCGTCGACGTCAGCGGAGTGCACGAGTTCTCCACCGGCGTGATCGCCCAGCTGCCCGAGGTGCGCACGGTCGTGAGCGTCGTCGTGCTCGACGAGGTGATCCGCCGCCCCTACCTGCTGCCGGCGGACCTGCCGAAGCGCGACACCGAGATCCCGCTCGGGATGACGCGGTGGACGCCGGCCTCTCCCGGTCGCGACGCCCTCCCGCCGCGCTGAGGCGCCATCACTCAGGCGCAGGCCTCAGGCGGAGATCTCCTCGCACACGCTGAGCTGCGGGAGTCCGTGCATCTCGTAGTGCTCCACGAGACGGATGCCACCGTCGTCGGTCAGCTCCAGCTCGCTCTCGCCATCGCCGGTGACGACCGTGCCGTCGGCCTTGAGCACGTGCACGAACGACACCCAGATCGTGTCACCTGTGCGGGTGCCGACGAACTTGCCGAAGGTGACCGTGTCGCCCTCGTACCCGCCCCAGATGGCGCCGTCACGTTCGAAGTACTCGAAGATGCTCGGGGATTCCGGGTCGACCGCAGAGGTCGTGGACGACACCATCCGGAATCGGCGGCCGTCGAGGGAGGGAAGGGTTGCAGTCGCAGTCACACCCTTGATTATGCCCGCCGAAACTCACCCGCAAAGTCACCCGTCGCGGGTGGTGACACCCTGGACCCGCCTGCTTAGGCTGAGCGCGAAGCGGGCTGCTCTGCTCGCCGAGAGCCGTAGGAGTCAGTATGCCCGAACCCCAGCGTTCCAGTCTTCCGATCCCCGATCTGGCCTACACGGGCACGGTCACCTACGACGCGACCGACCCGGACACGTCCTTCCCGCCGATCACGCCCGTGCGCCCGCCGAAAGATGCCCCGAACGTCCTGGTGGTGCTCATCGACGACGTCGGCTTCGGCGCGTCCAGTGCCTTCGGCGGTCCGATCCACACCCCGAACTTCGAGCGTGTGGCCGCCGCAGGGCTCAAGTACACCCGCTTCCACACCACGGCCCTGTGCTCGCCGACCCGTGCCGCTCTGCTCAGCGGACGCAATCACCACACCGTCGGCATGGGCGGCATCACCGAGATCGCGACATCGGCCCCCGGCTACAACTCCCTGCGCCCCAACAGCTGCGCGCCGCTGGCCGAGACCCTCAAGCTCAACGGCTACAACACCGCCCAGTTCGGCAAGTGCCACGAGGTGCCGGTGTGGCAGGCGAGCGCGATCGGACCGTTCGACGGCTGGCCCACCCCGGGCAACGGCTTCGAGTACTTCTACGGCTTCATCGGCGGCGAGACCAACCAGTGGTACCCGGCGATCTACGAGAACACCACGCCCGTCGAGCCGTGGGGCACACCCGAGCAGGGCTATCACTTCATGGGCGACATGACCGACAAGGCGATCGGCTGGACGCGCGAGCAGAAGATGCTGGCCCCCGATGTGCCGTCGTTCACCTACTTCGCCCCTGGCGCGACGCACGCCCCGCATCATGTGCCCGCCGAGTGGGCGGACAAGTACAAGGGGCAGTTCGATCAGGGATGGGACGAGATCCGCAAGGAGACCTTCGCCCGTCAGCTCGAGCTCGGTGTCATCCCGGCCGACGCCGTGCTCACCGACCGCAGCCCCGGCATCCCCGCATGGGACGAGATGAGCGACCTGATCAAGCCCGCCCTGGCCCGACAGATGGAGGTGTACGCCGGCTTCCTCGCCTACGCCGACCATCACGTCGGTCGCCTGCTCGACGCCTATGAAGAGCTCGGCATCCTCGACGACACGCTCGTCTACGTGATCATCGGCGACAACGGCGCGAGCGCCGAGGGGTCGATGCACGGCACGACCAACGAGGGCTTCACGATCAACCACATGAACGATGTCGAGACCGAGCAGTATGTGGCCGACCACATCGACGACATCGGCACCCCGAGCTCGTACAACCACTACGCGGTGGGCTGGGCCCACGCCATGGACACCCCGTATCAGTGGACCAAGCAGGTCGCCAGCCACTGGGGCGGCACCCGCAACGGCACGATCGTCAGCTGGCCGAACGGAGGCGTGGAGAAGGGCGGCATCCGCAACCAGTTCTCGCACGTGATCGATGTCGCCCCGACGGTGCTCGAAGCCGCGGGCATCCCCGAACCGACGAGCGTGAACGGTGTGACGCAGCGCCCCTACGAGGGGACCCCGATGAACTACACATTCGCGGACGCGGAGGCCGAGGAGCGCCACATCACGCAGTACTTCGAGATGGTCGGCAACCGCGCGATCTATCACAAGGGGTGGACGGCGGTCGCGAAGCACAAGGATCCGTGGCTCGGATCGGACCACGGACTCGACGACGACCGATGGGAGCTCTACAACGTCGACGAGGACTGGACCCAGTCCCACGACCTCGCCGACCAGGAACCGGAGCGGCTCGCCCACCTGCAGCAGCTCTTCCTCATCCAGGCAGCGCGCTTCAACGTGCTTCCCCTCGACATCCGCACTGCCGAGCGGTTCAACCCCGACCTCGCCGGTCGTCCGGTGCTCTCGATGAGCGACACCCAGAAGTTCTACCCGGGCATGAAGCGCCTCAGCGAGAACACCACCATCAACATCAAGAACAAGTCGTGGACCGTGACCGCCCGCGTCGCGGTGCCCGAATCCGGAGTCGACGGCGTGCTCATCGCGCAGGGCGGCGCCTACGGCGGATGGTCGTTCTACACGAAGGACGGCCGCCTCGCGTTCGCCTACAACCTGCTCGGCATCGATGTCGACATCATCCGCTCCGACGATCCGATCCCTGCCGGCGAGCAGGAGCTGCGGGCGCACTTCGCCTATGACGGCGGCGGACTCGCCAAGGGCGGCACCGTCACCCTCTACGCGGGCGACGACAAGATCGGCGAAGGGCGCGTGCACAAGACGATCCCGTTCCAGTTCACTTTCGACGAGACCGTGGATGTCGGCTGCGACCTGGCCTCGCCGGTCTCGCCCGACTATCCGGCAGCAGGCAACGGCTTCACCGGCACGCTCGAGTGGGTGCGCATCGATCTCGGAGACGACGACCACTCCCATCTGATCGACGACTCGCACAAGCTCGCCGTCGCGATGCTCAAGCAGTAGCGGGAGGGCTTCGGGGCGGCGTGCGATCAGTGATCGCACGCCGCCCAGGTCATCTCCGCCCGCTATCTCCGACCGCTATCTCCGCCCACGGCGTCCGCGCCATTCGTCGCCGAGGAGGGCGTAGACGAGCAGGGTCGTCCACTCGTCCTTGAACCACTCGCTCTCCACGAACCGCGCTTCGCGTCGGAAGCCGAGCCTTTCGGCGACCCGTGCGGATGACGTGTTGCGCTCGTCGAGCCGCGCGACGATGCGATGCAGGCCCAGGCCGTCGAAACCGAGGGCGAGGAGCGCATCGACCGCCTCGGTCGCGTAGCCCCGGCCTGTGGCCCGCGGGTCGAAGATGTATCCGACTTCGCCGGATCGGTCGTTCTCGCTGCGCCAGAACAGCACCACGTCGCCGACCAGGGCTCCGGACGCACGCTCCTCGACGGCGAGGGAGACAGCGTCGCCCTCCTTCGTGAACCGCGTGTTCGACCAGGTGGTGGCGATGCGCTGTTCGACGTCGGCCAGCTCCAGCGGAGGATACGGCACGTATCGCACGGCATCCGGATCCGACTTGTACAGGTGCATCGCGACGGCATCGGCGGTGGCGATCGGGCGCAGGAGCAGCCGCTCCGTGCGGATCGGGTATTCGGGGGCGAACCTCGCCGGCTCCGGCACCGGCACCGGCCCCTGCTCCGGCGCCGTCACTCGAGATCCAGGGAGAGCAGGCCGGGCAGATGCGCCGTCCTGGCACGTACCGCCAGGAGGAGATCGCCGTAGTCCGGGGTGATGCCCACGCGCGAGGAAGCGAGCAGGTGCGTCGTGGCCTTGCCGCCGGCGCGTTCGAGGCGGAGGCGCTTGACCGGGTACGCGGGCGGAGTCAGCCAGATGCGGGTGAGCTGCGAGTAGGGGGTGTCGACGCCGTCGATGCGGATGCCCTGACCGTCGACGGAGACGTGGGCGGGAATCGACCGCACCAGGCGTCGTCGCTGCACGGCCCCGATCCCGAACCCGATGGCGGCGAGCGCCGCGAACGGGGCGAGCAGGATGAGGGCCGAGAGCTCGCTCTCGACGAAACCGGGCACCGCCACGAGCAGCCCGACAGCGATAGCGATGACGAGCAGCCCGACAGCGGCGATGGTGATCCGCGTCGCCAGGCGCCGCTCGCCCCCGCCGTCGATCGCGAACTGCGTCGGCAGCTGGGCCCCGGCGCGCGCGGCGGCGACGGGATCGTCGAACACCGGCTGCGCGATCGGATTGAGCGTCGCCATCAGCTCGTTGAACATCGGCCTCGAATAGCCGGGGAGCTCGATCGTGATCTCCCGGTCGCCGCTGTGAACGATCAACGCACGCGTGGTGCCGCTGGGGAGTCCGTTCGTGCGGTGCTCGGTGATCTTCGCGCGGAAGGCGGTCGTCGCCCGTGCGAACGTCTCACGACTGCCCGCCTTGCCGATCTCGACCTCCTGGGGACGCACCACGATCCGGATGTTGCGGAACCAGAAGAAGCCGGCGAACACGGCGATGGTCAGCGCGATCGCGACCACGAGCACCACGACGCCGCGGGTCGAGATCTTCATGGTGGCGGGCAGGAACCTCGGCAGAAGGAAGAGCGTCGCCGCAGAGAGCACCACCGAGAGCATGATCGCCCCGACGGCCGAGCGGAGCGGGTGCCTGCGGAAGACCCTCTCGCCGGACACCGCTTCGGCCTGATTCAGCATTCGGACTCTCCCCCACCACCATCGGCTCGCGTGACGCGGTTCCTACCGTAGTGCCCGGCCCGGGACAGCACAGCACCGGGTCGGATCAGGTGCGGTCGATGCGACGACCGGCGCTCCACACGCCGCGGAATCGGCTGGCGGACCAGACCAGGACTCCGGCGAGCAGAACGGCGGCGAGCAGGACGACGATGTGGAGCAGCAGCGACAGCGGGCCCCGCTCCGGGAGCAGGAAACCGTACGGAACCCACCCGTCCGTCACGCCACGCAGGAGCACCACGATCAGCCACATCACGGGGTACGGCAACAGCAACCACAGCAGGCGCCACGGCAGGCGCGGGTGATCGCCGACCAGCAGCCAGTCGAGCACGACGACCACGGGGAAGACGACGTGCAGGACGACGCTCACCCAGGGCGGCGCCGAACCGGTGCCCGGGACGAGCACGTTGTAGATCACGCCGACGATGATCAGGTACGCGGTCACGAGGCCGCGCAGCAGGGTGAGCCAGGACGGAGACCGTCGGCCGCTCACACCGAGGAATCCGGTGCCGATCAGGACGCCCGCCGCGATCAGACTGGTCTGATTCGTGAAGTACCCGAAGTAGTCGAACGGATTCACGTCTCCGACGGCGATGCGCAGGGCATAGGCGTACACGAGGATCCCGACGACCGCGATGCCGATCAGAATGCGGGTGAGCTCCCACGCGAGAGCGGGCCGCGGCGCGGCGGAGGACCGCGGTGCGACGGTCCCTCTCCCGGTCTCCACGCCGTCAGCCTAGAGCCGCTCTCTGCACACCCGGTGTCCGCCGACCTGCGCGCAGCGATGTGCCGGGTAGCGTGGGGGCATGGAGTGGATGTCCGATCCCTCGCCGGGAGCGTGGCTGCGCGAGCGGCTCGACGCAGACTACGAGACCATGCACGGGGTGGTGCCCCGTGGTTTCCCTGCGTACGCGCGCGTCTTCCATCCGGCCATCGCCCGGTCGTCGCTGCCCGGCCGGACGATCCCGACGGCTGACGAGCTGGTGCGCATGCCAGAGCCCGAGCAGCGCGCGCTCATGGCCGAGTTCGTCGACGAGCCCGTCTCCTGGGCGCAGACCGCCGCGGCGTTCGGCACGGTCCTGCATCCGCTCGCGCAATGGCAGCGGATCGTGCGCACCCCGCCCGACGGCGACTGGCGCACGCGGATCGCCCCGGACGGTCGCGAGTTCACCGCCCCGATGGAGGGTGAGCTCGATCCGACCCTTCTGGCGACCATCGCCGCTCACCTCGCGGACCACACGCGGACTCCGGATTCCGGTTTCGCCGCACTCTGGGAGGGGCGAGGGGGGCTGCTGGGCTTCTTCGGTGTCACGCCTTCCCGCTCCTTCCTGACCTTCACCGACGATCCGAACCATCAGGCGATGCTCGAGCGCAGCGCGCACGACCCGTTCAACAACGTCTTCCGTCGGCCCACCTGGCAAGAGGGCATCCTCTCGCGGGAGATCTCGGAGGGGCCTCGGCTCGATCTGCCGGGGCGCGACCACGTGCTGTTCTCCGCTCCGCCGCGCGCATTCGCCGACCCGGAGTGGGTGCTGCACGTGCCGTGGCGCGATGTCCCCGCCGAGGAGCACGGATTCCCGCCATCGGCCCAGAGCCCGAGCATCCTCTGGCCCGAGGATCGTGCCTGGGTGATGGTGAGCGAGGTCGACTTCGACTCGACGATCGTGGCCGGCTCGTCTGCCCTGATCGAGGCGCTCTGCGCGGACGAGCAGCTGGAGGCGCTCCCTCTTCCCGAGGGGGCCGCCCTCACGTGGGACGCCGATGCGGTGAACCGGTGACCTCCCCGCAACCGCCCTTCGACGCCCGCCCGCTCACCGATGCGGTGGATCCCGCTGCGGTGCGCGCCTTCGCCGCCGAACTCCGTTCGCGACCGACGGGCGGCGTGACGGCGTCCACGGTCATCGGCATCGTCGCGGCAGCGATCTTCGCGGTCATGATGCTCCCGCTCCTCGTCGGCGTCACCCTGAGTCTGGCGTCCTTCGGCGACTCGCCTGCCTCCGCGGCGATCCCCCTCGCGCTGATCGTGCTCCTCCTCGCCGCGGTGGGAGTGATGATCTGGTCGGGCGTGCGCAACGCGCAGGCCCGGCGATATCGACTGCACAGCTTCGCCCAGGCGAACGGAATGACCTACGAGCCGAAGGTCGCCGACCCACCCCTGCCCGGCATGATCTTCCATCTCGGCCGCGCACGGCAGTCCACCGATCTGATCCGCGGCACCCGCCCGCGCTTCGTCGAGTTCGGCAACTACCAGTACACGGTGCAGTCGGGAAAGAACTCCACGACCTACCGGTGGGGATACGTGGCCGTGAAGCTCGACGTGCCGCTGCCGAACATCGTGCTCGACGCCACGGGCAACAACGGCTTCGGCTCGAACCTGCCGGCATCGTTCCAGCGAAGCCAGCGCCTGTCCCTCGAGGGCGACTTCGATCGGCACTTCACGCTCTACTGCCCTGAGGGGTACGAACGCGATGCCCTCTATCTCTTCACGCCAGACATCATGGCGAGGTTCATCGACAACGCCGCCGAGCTCGACGTGGAGATCGTCGACGACTGGCTGTTCCTCTACACGCAACGGAAGGTCTCGACCCTCGATCCCGCCACCTGGGCCTGGCTCTTCGGCACCGTCGGAGCCCTGCTGACGAAGTTCGATCAATGGACGCGGTGGCGCGATGAGCGGCTCGTGGCCGAGACCGGATCGCTCGCCTCGGCTCCGGCGCCGACTCCCTCATTGCCGTTCGCTCCCCCGGCCGGGCTGCTCACCCCGCCTCCCGGCGTCGCGCCGCAGGGCCGACGCCTCAAGCGCGGCGGCACCTGGGTGCCGGTCGTCATCGTGATCGCGGTCATCGGCTTCTGGATCGTCAGCCGACTGTACTGAACCCATTCCACGGAGCCGACGGAACCGGGGCCGACGGAACAGAGCCGACGGAACGAGCGGGGCTGCGCCGACGGGCTGAGAGAGGCGGAGGGCCGAGTGTGGGGGTGGGTGCCGGCTGGGGACCGAGCTCCCACCCCATCCCCCCTCGGGATCGAAAAGAGATCCACTCTCCCTCCGCATGACGGCTGAGCCGCCCCGCCCACGGTCAGCTGGGGACTGACGCTGCTGGGCGTATGGCCAAATGGTATACCGGGCGAGGTTGCAACCCGTTGCATCCATTCGGGCGAATGCGCTTACCCGCGGTCCTCGCGAGGGAGGTAGCCCGCCAAGAACAGATCGACGGCTCTGGCCACCGGTGGCTCACCTGTCTCCACACCCAAGAGGCCGGCGTTCAAAGGTGCGCCCACGACCAGCCAAGTGAACTCGCTCGCGAGTGCGTCGGCGTCGTCGACGGTCAGGCCGTGCGCGTCGGAGAGATCGATCATCGCGTCTGCGAGATTGCGGATATTCGCGTCCCAGCTCTGCGCCAGGTAGTCCCTCGCGACCTCCGGATGCGCGGCCGCCTCGGCGATGACCAGACGACGCATCGCCACCACCGGCGCGCTCAGCATCCCGGCTCGCATCGTCTCGCCGAGTGCGACGAGCCCCTCCCTCAGGTCGGGATGCGCCCTCACCGCTTCGAGAGCCGGTCTCATGGCATCACGGCCGGCGAGCGCCCAATGCCGGACGACGGCGGCATACAGCGCCGACTTCGACGCATGCTCCCGATAGAGGGACGCCTTCGAGATGCGGGCGCGCTTGGCGACCTCGTCCATCGATGCCCCCGCGTATCCGAACTCGAGGAAGACATCACGGGCGGTATCGAGCAGCGCTTCGCCCGTGCGACCGGCCGGACGTCCAGGCGTTCGAGTCATCGCGGTCATGTCGTTCAGTTTAGTACTTGACAGTTTCCCCTGTCGGGCATACTTTGAGTACCAACAAGTACTAAAGGAGGCCGACATGATCGTTCCGGCAATCGTCCTCGCCACGGTGGCATCGTTCATCGCGAGCGCTCTGCTCTACGCCGTGCCCCCGGTCTCGGCGCTCATCTCTCGGACGAGCACTCCCCGACCCGGCCTCCCCGTCGCCGCACAGATGGCATCGGTGGTCCTGCGCAGCCTCATCGTCTCCTGCCTCGTGGCCGGGCTGATGATCGCAGCCGGCTGGCACGGCGCCGGTTCCGGGTCGCTCCTCGGACTGGCGCTGTGCACACTCCCTCTCGTCCTGCTCATGGGCGGCGTCGTACACGAGAACACCGCGCTGTCGGCAGCGGGCGTGCACCTGCTCGACTGGATCCTCAAGCTCGTCATCATCGGAGCGATCGTCGGATCGTTCGTCTGACCGAAAGGAGAGGCACATGAGCAGCCCCCTCGACATCACATTCACGGCCACCCTCGGAAAGGTTCGCGAAGGCGACACCTGGACCTGCGTGCAGCTGGATGACTCCGCGACCATCTTCGGCACACGAGGACTCGTCAAGGTCGCGGGCACCATCGACGGCGAGCCCTTCCGCGGCGCCTTCATGGCGCTCGGCGACGGCACCCACAAGCTCCCGGTCGCCGCCCCCATCCGCACGCGCATCGGAAAGGGCGACGGCGACGAGGTGACCGTGCATCTCACCGAGCGCCTCAACGGCTGAAGCACGTCCTCAGCGGGCCGACCAGCCGCCGTCGATCGTGTAGCTCGCCCCGGTGACCATCCCCGCAGAGTCACCCGCGAGCCACAGCGCGAGCGAGGCGACCTCGCTCGGCTCGACGAGCCTCTTGATGGCGGACTCGGTGAGCATCACGGTCGCGAGGACCTCTTCCTCGGGGATCCCGTGCACGCGGGCCTGATCGGCGATCTGCTTCTCGACGAGGGGCGTGCGCACGTAACCCGGGTCGATACAGTTGCTCGTCACACCTCGGGGCCCGCCCTCCAGCGCCGTCACCTTCGACAGCCCCTCCAAGCCGTGCTTCGCTGCGACGTACGCCGCTTTGTAGGCGGAGGCGCGCAAGCCGTGCACGCTCGACACGTTGATCACCCGTCCGAAGCCCCGGTCGTACATTCCGGGGAGGGCGGCCCGGATGAGCAGGAACGGCGCCTCGAGCATGAGCCGCAGGATGAAGGAGAACCGCTCCGGCGCGAAGTCCTCGATCGGGCTCACGTGCTGCACTCCCGCATTGTTGACGAGGATGTCGACGTCGATGCGGGCATCGGCCAGCGCCCCGAGGTCGGAGAGGTCAACGTGCCACGCCTCTCCGCCGATCTCCGCCGCGAGCGCCTCCGCGGACGCACGGTCGACATCGGCGACCGTGACCCTGGCGCCCGCCGAAGCGAGCTCACGGGCGCAGGCCGCCCCGATCCCGCTCGCCCCACCCGTGACGAGCGCCCTGCGTCCGTGCAGATCGGTCATGTCGTACTCCTTCGCATGTCAGGCCGCGGCCGCACGGGCGGCATCGGCGTCATCGATGGCCTGCAGCGAGATGCCCTTCGTCTCGCGCAACGACACCACGGCGATGGCGGTCACGACGCAGGCGATGACGATGTAGATCGCGATCGGCAACCAGGATCCGAAGTCGCGCAGCCACTGGATCGCGAGGATCGGGGCGAGCGAGCCGGCGAGGATCGCGGTGACCTGGGAGCCGAGGGAGACGCCCGAGTACCGCATCCGCGTGGGGAACAGTTCCGCCATCACCGCCGGCTGCGGGGCGTACATGAAGGCATGGAAGCAGAGCCCGATGGTCACGGCCAGCACGATGAGGACCGGGTTGAGGGTGTCGAACATCGGGAAGGCGAAGAACGCCCAGGTCGCGCTGAGGATCGCGCCGGTGAGGTAGACGGGCTTACGCCCCCACCGGTCGGCGAGACGCCCCAGCTGCGGGATGATCGCGAAGTGCACGACGTGCGCGATGAGCAACGCGAGCAGCAACTGACTCGTGTCGTATTCGTGCACCGTCTTCAGGTAGACGATCGTGAAGCTGACGACGATGTAGTAGACGATGTTCTCGGCGAAGCGGATGCCCATCGCCTGCAGGATGCCCTTCGGATAGCGGCGCAGCACCTCGACGACACCGTACGACGTGGCCTTCTCCGCCTCGACCTGCGCCTTGGCCTCGAGGAAGATCGGCGCCTCTTCGACGTGACGGCGGATGTAGAAGCCGACCAGCACGATCACCGCCGACAGCCAGAAGGCGATGCGCCAGCCCCATTCGAGGAAGGCGGCCGAGCTCATCACCCATGAGCTCACGAGCAGCACGAGGGTGGCGAGCAGGTTGCCCACGGGCACGGCGGCCTGCGGCCAGCTCGACCAGAACGAACGCGAACGGTCGGGACTCTGCTCGGCGACCAGCAGCACGGCGCCGCCCCACTCCCCGCCCACGGCGAAGCCCTGGAGGAAGCGCAGCGCCACCAGCAGGGCGGGCGCCCAGTAGCCGATGCTCTGGAACCCGGGGAGGCACCCCATCAGGAACGTCGCTGCGCCGACGATGATGATCGTCGCCTGCAGGGTGGGCTTGCGGCCGAACCGGTCGCCGATCTGCCCGAAGACGATGCCGCCGAGCGGACGCGCGATGAATCCGATCGCGTAGGTGACGAAGGCCGCGATGATCCCGTCGAGGGGAGAACCGGTTGCGGGGAAGAAGTAGGTGCCG
Organism: Microbacterium sp. UBA3486; assembly: GCF_002377845.1. Lineage (NCBI taxonomy): Bacteria > Bacillati > Actinomycetota > Actinomycetes > Micrococcales > Microbacteriaceae > Microbacterium > Microbacterium sp. UBA3486. The sequence goes on along the minus strand of NZ_DFQP01000015.1, from coordinate 16,834 downwards.
AACACCAGGCTGGCCGCGGTGGCGTAGAGGAAGAACTCGTACCACTCCACGACCGTGCCGGCCATGGAGGCCGCGACGACCCGCTTCAGCTTCGAGTTCGGGGCGGAGGGGGCGGTGGGGGCCGCGCTCACTGAGGATGTCATGTCTGTCTCCTTCGGGTGTCGCCGGTGACACCCGCGTCCCAGTGTCGAGCACGGCGGTATCTGCAACAACGCCCAGTGCTGCACATCGACTGTGCATAATTGCAGAATGGATGTTGTCAAGCGGCCTCGCGCCGACGACCTTCTCGTGCTCCTCGCGGTCGCGCGCACCGGACGCTACACGAGTGCCGCCGCGCATCTGGGACTCGATCACACGACCGTCGCCCGCCGTATCGCCGCCCTCGAGGACGTGCTCGGCGGACGCGTGGTCGCACAGTCGGCGACGGGGTGGGAGTTGACCGACCTCGGCCGGTCCGCCGCAGAGACGGGAGGCCGGATCGAAGCGGCGCTGTCGCAGCTCGACGGCGGCACCGAACCACCGGACCCGATCTCCGGTGTCGTCCGCATGTCGGCGACAGACGGGTTCAGCGCCTACATCGCGGCCCCCGCGGTCGCCGCGCTGCGCAGGGACCATCCGAGACTCACGGTCGAGATCGTCGCGGCGACCCGACGCGCCGCCGAGCATCGCGCCGGTCTCGATCTCGAGGTCGTGGTGGGGGTGCCGCAGACGCGTCGTGCGCACGCCGTGAAGCTGGGCACCTACACGCTGGGAATGTACGCATCCCGCGACTACCTCGATCGGGTCGGAACGCCGAGCACCACTGCCGAGTTGGAGCAGCACCAGCTGGTGTACTTCGTCGATTCGATGCTGCAGGTCGATGCCCTCGACCTGCCTCGCCGACTCGTGCCGCGCATGCAGGACGGCCTGACCTCCACCAACGTCTTCGTGCATGTCGAGGCCACGCGAGCAGGCGCCGGCATCGGCCTCCTCCCCTGTTTCGCGGCAGACCGCCACCACGACCTCGTGCGGCTGCTGCCCTCGGTGTTCGCCGAGAAGCTCCCCTACTACCTGGTCGCTCGTCCCGAGTCGCTGCGCCTGCCCGCCGTCTCCGCTCTTGCCGCAGCTCTGCGCGCGCAGACGCGCGCGTCGAGAACGATGCTCGACGGCGCGAGCGACTGAGCACCGCCCTGTGTGACCCCGGGTGACGAACCCGACCCCGCCCCCTTCTGCATGCAAGAGAATTGAAAGCGATGTCTGAACGAGAAGAACACACCCACTGGCAGACCGAGCGCCGCGCCGCCGTCACGTCGCCGACCGGCAACCTCGCCCTGATCGAGACCCGCTGGACCGGTGAGCGCCCCGATGTCGATGCCGAACAGCGCGCCGCGGCCGACACGGTGACCGTGACGCCGATCGAGCGCACCAACATCGAGACGGGTCAGGCGGAGCACGGGCTGCGCGTCTGGGATGCGGACGCCCCCGCCATCCGCGCCTTCGACCGCATCGACACCTACGATTACGACCCGGCGTGGGTGCTCGAGGGACACTTCACCCCGGTCTCCGGTGATCGACGCGTGTCGTTCGAGCACATCCGCGACAACGGCGGCACCCGTGATCTGGTCGTCCCTGGCGACATCCGCCTCGAGCTCGACGGCCAGGAGTACACCCTCGCCGCGTTCGATGACGGCGGCACGCTGCTGCTCGTGTTCGGCGACGAGACGAACGGCTCGGAGACCTACGGATCCGGTCGCTTCCTGTTCGTGCAGCTGCGCGACGACGAGGGCTCCGTCGTCCTCGACTTCAACCGCGCCTTCGTGCCGCCGTGCGGATTCAGCGCCCAGTACAACTGCCCGCTGCCGCCGGCATCCAACCGCTTCCCCCTGCCTATCCGAGCAGGCGAGAAGAACGTCGTGTTCCGCGACGGCTTCGACATCTACGCGGCGTGACGCCGCACTCGCTCACCCTGGAGTACTCATGAGAAGAACCCGCATCCTCGGCGCGCTCGGCGCTGTCGCCACGCTCGCCCTCGTGGCCGGCTGCGCGTCGGGCACGAGCAACGACGCCACCGCGAGCGAAGACGCCACGATCCTCATCGGGTCGCTGTACGAGCCCACCAACCTCAGCAACACGCAGGGCGGTGGCCAGGGTGTGACCGAGGCGCTGACCGGCAACGTCTACGAGGGCCTGTACCGGCTCACGGACGACGGCGAGGTCGAACCGCTCCTCGCCGAAGACGCCCAGGTGTCCGACGACGGCCTGACCTACACGATCACGCTGCGCGACGACGTGACCTTCCACTCGGGCGACCCGCTCACCTCCGCCGACGTGAAGTCGAGCATCGAGGCCGTCACCGCCGAAGACTCCGTGTCCGCCCGCAAGTCGAGCTTCACGACCATCGCCGACATCGCCACCCCCGATGACAAGACGGTCGTGTTCACACTGTCGGAGCGCTCGATCTCGTTCCTGTACAACCTCAGCTACGTCTGGATCGTGAACGACGAGGCCGGCGACATCACGTCGTCCGAAGACGGCACCGGCCCGTACACGCTGGACGAGTGGAAGAAGGGCTCGACCCTCACCCTCCAGCGCTGGGACGACTACTGGGGCGAGCCTGCCAAGAACGGCGAGGTCGTCTACACGTACTTCACCGACGCGACGGCGGAGAACAACGCCCTCCTCACGGGTGAGATCGACGTCATCACCAGTGTGCAGAACCCCGACTCGCTCACGCAGTTCGACTCCGACGACTACGTCGTGAGCGAGGGCACCTCGACCACGAAGGAGCTGCTCGCCTTCAACGACCGCGTCGCCCCCTTCGACAACACGCTCGTGCGCAAGGCGGTCTACTCCGCAATCGACACGAAGAAGCTCCTCGAGTCGATCTGGGGCGACTACGGCACGCTGATCGGGTCGATGGTGCCGCCGACCGACCCCTGGTACGAGGACCTCACCTCCGTGAATCCCTACGACGTCGAGCTCTCGAAGGATCTGCTCGCGCAAGCCGGCTACGCCGACGGCTTCACGTTCACGCTCGACACCCCGAGCTACGACCCGCACCCCGCCGTGGCGGAGTTCCTGCAGTCGCAGCTCGCCCAGGTCGGCATCACGGTCGAGATCAACACGATCAGCGCCGACGAGTGGTACACGAAGGTGTTCAAGGAGCAGGACTTCGAGGCCACTCTGCAGGAGCACGTGAACGACCGCGACGTGGTCTGGTACGGCAACCCCGACTTCTACTGGGGCTACAACGACACCGACGTGCAGCAGTGGGTCGCCCAGGCCGAGCAGGCCGCAACGACCGACGAGCAGACGGCCCTGCTGAAGCAGGTCAACGAGAAGATCGCCGCGGATGCCGCGAGCGTATGGTTGTACCTGTACCCGCAGATCGTGGTCGCCTCCAGCGATCTCAGCGGATACCCGGTCAACGGCCTGAACTCGCAGTTCTTCGCCTACGACATCGTCAAGTCCTGACGTTCGTGGGGGATGCCGCGCGTCGGCATCCCCCACGTCATCCTGAGAAGCCATGCTCGCCTACCTCCTGCGCCGCCTCGCGTTCCTCGCGGTATCGCTCGTCGTCGCGATGGTCGCGATCTTCGTTCTGCTGCGCCTGCTTCCCGGCGACCCGGCCAACGCCCTGCTCTCGGTGAACGCCACCCCGGAGCAGATCGATGCCGCGCGCGCTCAGGTCGGCTCCGACCAGCCGCTGCTGCAGCAGTTCACGACGTGGGCGAGCCAGGTGCTCCGCTTCGATCTGGGTGAATCATTCCTGAGCTCGCGCCCCGTCGGGCCCGACATCGCCGACCGTCTCGCCGTGACGCTCCCGCTCACCCTCATCGCCTTCACGATCGCGCTGCTCGTCTCCCTCGTCATCGGCATCACCGCCGCCGTGAAATCCGACCGCTGGTACGGCATCGCCCTCTCGGGCTTCGCGCAGCTCGGTGTCGCGGTCCCCGTGTTCTGGGTCGGCGTGGTGCTCGTCTGGGTGTTCGCGCTCGGCCTCGGTGCTCTGCCGTCCGGCGGATTCCCCCGCAAGGACTGGGAAGATCCGGCGGATGCACTGCGCTCGCTCGCGCTGCCCATCCTCACCATCGTGATCGTCATGAGCGCCTCCCTGAGCCGCTACGTGCGCTCGGCGACGCTCGACGTGCTCGGCAGCGACTATCTGCGCACCGCCCGCGCCGGTGGTTCCGGCATGGGTGAGGCTCTGCTCCGGCATGGGGTGCGCAACGGCGCGGTGCCCGTCGTCGCGGTGCTCGGCATCGAACTGTCGACGACGCTTCTCGGCGCGGTGGTCGTCGAGAGCGTCTTCACGCTTCCGGGACTCGGCAGCCTGCTGCTGTCGGCCATCGAGCAGCATGACTTCCAGGTCATCCAGGGCGTCCTCGTCGTCAGCACCCTGTTCGTGCTGCTGGTCGGGTTCGCCGCCGACATCGTGCAGCGCCTGATCGACCCGCGCCTGCGCACGAGCGTCTCGGGGAACCGATGAGCCGCGTCGCCGAACAGCTGATCACCGCGTCCGTGCCCGTGCGCCGGCGGCCGAAGGCGACCCTGCTGATCGGGATCGTCCTCACCGGCATCATCGTGCTGATCGCCCTGGTCTCCCTGTTCTGGCTCCCCTATCCGCTGGCCGACACCAGCGGCGGCCGTCTCGAGGGGCCCAGCGCCCTGCACCTGCTCGGCACCGACCGACTCGGACGCGACCTGTTCTCGCAGCTGATGTGGGGCGCACGTATCGCCCTCATCGTCGGCACCTGCGCCGTCGCGATCGCGGCGATCCTCGGCACCGTCGTCGGGATTCTCGCCGCATTCGCGCGCCCCTGGGTCGACGACACCCTCTCCGCCGGACTGGATGTCGTGATCGCGTTCCCCGTCCTCCTGCTCGCGATGCTGGTCGTCGCCGTACAGGGAGCGTCGCTGTGGTCGGCGGTGCTCGCGATCGGACTCGCGATGTCGGCGGTCGTCGCCCGCCTCACGCGCATCCTCGCGCGTCGCGTGCTGCAGGAGCAGTACATCACCGCCGCGCGCACGAGCGGCACCGGCGTGCTCGGCATCGTGTTCCAGCACGTGCTTCCGAACATCGCCCCTACCCTCGCCGTGAGCCTCGCGCTGCAGTTCGGCGCAGCCGTGCTGGCCGAGGCGAGCCTGTCGTACCTCGGGTTGGGAGCACCGCCGCCCAACGCATCGTGGGGGCGGATGCTGCAGGAGGCGCAGGGCACCGTGCTCACCGCTCCCGTCGGCGCCATCGCTCCCGGTGTCGCGATCATCGCGCTCGTGCTCGGCGTGAACTTCCTCGCCGACGGTCTGCGTGACCTGGCCGACCCGACCCGCAGGAGGAGCCGATGAGCATCCTCGACGTCTCCGGCCTCACGGTCCGCTCCGGCGCGGGCACCCTCGTGCGCGATGTCTCCTTCTCCCTCGCGCCCGGTGAGCGCCTGGGCCTGATCGGTGAGTCCGGCTCGGGCAAATCGCTGACCTCCCTGGCCGTGACCGGGCTGCTGCCGGATGCCCTCAGCGCGTCGGGCTCGGTGCTGCTCGACGGCCACCAGGTGATCGGCACCCGAGACGCCGACCTCCGCCCGCTGCGCGGACCCGTCGCGCAGATCGTGTTCCAGGAGCCCCTCACCGCGCTCGACCCGCTGATGAAGGTCGGCCGCCAGATCGCCGAACCGCTGCGCCGCCATCTCGGGCTGCGCGGGGCGGAGCTGCGTTCTGCGGTAGCGGCTGCCCTCGACGAGGTCGCGTTGTCCGACGCCCGCATCGCACGCGCCTACCCGCATGAGCTCTCGGGTGGCCAGCGTCAGCGGGTGGCCATAGCCATCGCCCTGGCGGCACGCCCGCAGCTGCTCATCGCCGACGAGCCGACGACTGCGCTGGACGTGACCGTGCAGGACGGCGTGCTCGCGCTGATGGAACGCCTGGTCCATGAACGAGGCATGGCGCTGCTGTTCATCAGCCACGATCTGGCCGTCGTCTCGCGCATGGTCGATCGCATCGTCGTGCTGCGCGACGGACTCGTGGTCGAAGCAGGCACGGTCGCGCAGGTGCTGCAGGAGCCCGCCGAGCCCTACACGCGGATGTTGGTCGACAGCGCCCGTGCACTCGACGCCTTCCTCGACGCCGGGGAGGTCGGCGCATGAGCCTGCTCGAACTGCGCGGTGCCGGCTTCGCCTACGGGTCCCGTCGCGTGCTCGACGACGTGTCGCTGCGCATCGACGAGGGCGACTCCCTCGGCCTGGTCGGCGAATCGGGTGCCGGCAAGTCGACGATCCTGCGACTGCTGCTCGGACTCGCCGCCCCGCGCGATGGACAGGTGCTGTTCGAGGATGCCCCGCTCGCACTGCGCGACCGGGCGCAGATGCGTCGCTTCCGCGCGAGCGTGCAGCCGGTGTTCCAGGACCCGTACTCGTCTCTCGACCCGCGCCAACGCATCGACCGGATCATCGGCGAACCGCTCCGTTCGCTGGGTCTGGCAACCGGCGCCGATGCCCAACGCCGCATCGCCGAGGCGCTCGACTCCGTCGGGCTTCCCGCCGACACCGCGCGCCGCTATCCGCACGAGTTCTCCGGTGGGCAGCGCCAGCGCATCGCGATCGCGCGCGCCGTGGTCTCACGCCCCCGGGTGCTGCTCGCCGACGAACCCGTCAGCGCCCTCGACGTGACGACGCGCGTTCAGGTGCTCGAGCTGCTCGACCGGCTGCGCCGCGAGAACGGCCTGTCGCTCGTGATGGTGTCGCACGATCTGACCGCGATCGCCTCGGCCTGTGATCGCACGCTCGTGCTGCAGAACGGCCGCGTGGTCGAGCAGGGGGCCACCCCGGCCGTGCTGCACGACCCGCAGGACCCGTACACGCGGGCTTTGGTCGATGCCGTGCCGCGGCTGCCGCGCTGAGCACCGGGCGGGGTCAGGCGAAGTCCCGCCACGTCTCGCGAAGAGCGGCGACGGAACCACCCAATTCGGACGCCGACAGGTACACAGGCCCCTCCCCGATATCCACATTCCGAAGCGGGTCATCGTCTCGATGCTGCGGGAACACATGGCAGTGCAGGTGCGGTGCGCGATGCCCCATCACGAGGTAGTCGATCTTTCGGGGCGTGAACGCAGCGCCGACCGCCTTAGGATGCTGTGTTCGTTCTCCTCCAGGTGAGCGTCGGCGCACATGCCACACCGCGCGGGATCGATGAGCTCCGACCACTGCTCGTCCGTCCACCACATCGGCTCATCGTAACCAGAAGCCTCCGTCGCGCCGTTCACACCGCTCGCGTCGACAAGCCGAAGTACTCCAGCTCCGCATCGTTCAGCATCCGGGACCGGATCAGGAATCGCATCCCGGTCGGGCCTTCGACCGAGAAACCCGCACCGCGCCCCGGCACCACGTCGATGGTCAGGTGCGTGTACTTCCAGTACTCGAACTGCGACTCCGACATGAACACCTCCACCGTCTGCGGCAGTCCGACGTCGAGGGCACCGAGCAGCACGTCGCCCGGCCCCGTGATGAACATCCCGATCGGGTAGCACATGGGTGAAGAGCCGTCGCAGCAGCCGCCGGACTGGTGGAACATGAGCGGCCCGTGCTGTGCGGTCAGCTCACGCACGAGTGCGGCCGCCGCCTCCGTCACGTCCACGCGCTGGTAGGTGCCGATGCTGACCATGACTGCCGCCTTCCGGGGAGGGAGCCGGGCGGACGCTGAGGGAGCAGCGCCCGCCCGGGGATCGAGCTCAGAAGAAGCCCATCGGCCCTTCCGCGTACGAGACGAGGAGGTTCTTCGTCTGCTGGTAGTGGTCGAGCATCATCTTGTGGTTCTCGCGCCCGACGCCCGACTGCTTGTACCCGCCGAACGCCGCATGCGCCGGGTACTGGTGATACGTGTTCGTCCAGACGCGTCCGGCCTCGATCGCCCGCCCTGCACGATAGGCCGTGTCCCCGCTGCGGCTCCACACGCCGGCACCGAGTCCGTAGAGGGTGTCGTTCGCGATCGAGATCGCGTCGTCGAAGCCGTCGAACGAGGTGACCGACAGCACGGGCCCGAAGATCTCCTCCTGGAAGATGCGCATGTCATTGGTGCCCTCGAACACGGTCGGCGCGACGTAGAAGCCCTCGCTCAGATCGCCGCCGAGATCGACCCGCTCGCCACCGGTGAGCAGTCGCGCACCGCCCTGCTTGCCGATGTCGATGTAGCTGAGGATCTTCTCCAGCTGATCGTTCGACGACTGCGCGCCGATCATCGTCGCCGGATCCAGCGGATTGCCCTGCACGACCTTCGCGACCCGTTCCAGCCCGTCGGCGAGGAAGCCGTCGTAGATCGACCGCTGGATGAGTGCGCGCGAGGGGCAGGTGCAGACCTCGCCCTGATTCAGCGCGAACATCGTGAAGCCCTCGAGCGCCTTGTCGTAGAACGGATCGCTGGTCGAACGCGCGACGTCTTCGAAGAACACGTTGGGGCTCTTGCCTCCGAGTTCCAGCGTCACCGGGATCAGGTTCTGCGAGGCGTACTGCATGATGAGGCGACCGGTCGTGGTCTCGCCCGTGAAGGCGACCTTGCGGATGCGCTTGTGCTGCGCGAGCGGAGCGCCCGCCTCGATACCGAACCCGTTCACGATGTTCACGACGCCGGCCGGCAGCAGGTCGCCGATGATCTCGAACAGGAACAGCAGGGATGCCGGTGTCTGCTCGGCGGGCTTGATCACGACGCAGTTGCCCGCGGCGAGCGCGGGCGCCAGCTTCCAGACCGCCATCAGGATCGGGAAGTTCCAGGGGATGATCTGACCGACCACACCCAGCGGTTCATGGAAGTGGTACGCGACGGTGTTCTCGTCGAGCTGGCTGATGCCGCCTTCCTGCGCCCGCAGGACGCCGGCGAAGTAGCGGAAGTGGTCGACGGCGAGCGGGATGTCGGCGGCGAGGGTCTCGCGCACCGGCTTGCCGTTCTCCCAGGTCTCGGCGACCGCGATCTCCTCGAGGTGCTGTTCGATCCGGTCGGCGATCTTGTTGAGGATCACGGATCGCTCGGCAGGACTGGTCTTGCCCCAGGTCGCGAACGCCTGCCACGCGACCTCGACGGCCCGGTCGATGTCTTCGCTCGTGCCGCGACCGACCTCGGTGAAGACCTTGCCGTTCACGGGGCTGACGTTCTCGAAATACTGGCCCTTCACGGGTTCGACGAACTCGCCGCCGATGTAGTGGCCGTAGCGCGGCCGGTAGTTCGCGAGGGCGCCCGGCTGGCCCGGGGCCGCGTAGGCGAGGGACACGTCTTCTTCGACGATGCTCATGGGGTCTCCTTCGACGGGGCCGCGCGTCGGTGCAGCGGCTCTTCTCCGAAGGTAGGTCGCCCGGGGTTGCGCCCCGATGCGCAACGTTGCGCCCGGTTGCGGGCCGCGGTCAGGCTTCGAGGCGCTCGATCCTCGCGACGAGCCCTGCGCGCTTCGGCGACCGGGCGGGGAGCATCTCCAGCGCGAGACGGAGTGCCTCGGCATCTCCCTGCCCCTCGGGGATCTCTGCGTAGGAGAGCAGCACGTCGAGACTCGCCTCGGACAGCATCGCTTCGCGGAGCGCTCCCCTCACCGACTCCCGGAACTCCTCGACGCCCGGCGAGGTCGACTCGGGGAGCACCGGACCCCGATAGGCGGTGAGCGCCACACGGTGCGCGCCGCGATCGAGCAGTGACAGCACGTCATGTGCGTCGGTATCGAGGGCGACGGGAAGGCGGTACGGGCGCGACTCGGGCACCAGATCGGGGGCCGTGCGCTCGAGCACCTTGCGCAGGCGAACCATCTCCGGGCGGAGCGTGTCGGGCGAGACGCCCGGGCCGTAGACGAGCTCGCAGAGGCGCTCGGCCGAGAGACCCTGGCGGTGCACGGCCAGCATCAGCAGGATCGCCGCGTGGCGTGCGCTGAGCTCGATCATGGACTCGTCGTGTGCGGACTCGGTCTCCAGACGGGCCCGATCCCGGCCGAGCACATGCAGCGTCGCGCGCGCGGTCGCCGGCATCCGTCCCTTCGTCACGCTGGTTCGCGGCCGGGACTCCTCGCTCCGTCGGCGCAGACGAGCCACCATCAACTCCGACTCGACCGCGCGGGCCGTCGCATCGACCAGCAGTCGCGCCTGCAGAGAGACCACCTCGGGGCCTCCGGTGATGTCGATGACTCCGAGCACACGCTGCGTCTCGGGGTCGCGGACGGGTGCAGCCGTGCATGACCACGGATGCACGAGGCGGTTGTAGTGCTCCGCTCCGCGGATCTGCACCGACTGGCCGAGGGCGAGCGCGGTTCCGGGGGCGCTCGTGCCGACGGCATCCTCGGACCAGTTCGCACCGGCGACGAAGCCCATGCCGTCGGTGAGCGAGCGCAGCTGATCATCCCCCTCGATCCAGAGCAGGCGTCCGGCCTGGTCGCCGACGGCGATGATCACTCCGGTGTCCTCCGCCTCGCCGGGCAGCAGCAGCGCACGGATCATGTCCATCACCGAGGCGAGAGGGTGAGCGAGGCGGTAGGCCTCGAGCTCGTCGCTGACCAGTTCGAGCGGAGGAGCGCCTTCGGGTCCGACCCGACCGCGCCACGACCTCTCCCACGACTCGCGGACGAGGGGGCGCACCTCTTGCAGCCGCCGGTCGTCGAGATTGCCGGCGAGCAGCTCGTCGTGCGCACGCTCGATGAGCAGTCGCGATGTCGGGGGGAGGGACTCGCGGGATACCTGCCACGGCGCAGACACAGCGGTCTCCGATCGTCGAGAGCGTGCGTTGCCTCAGTGTACGAGCAGCGCGGCCCCGAGGGAACACCTCACCGCGTCAACGGAGGAGGCCGGCGACGAGGTCGTCGATCACCTCGTCCGTCGAGGTGTCCGGATCGATCGGCGTGGTGAGCCGGTCGAGCAGCAGTCCGTCGATCGCGTAGTGGAAAAGCGCGATCTCGCGGCGTCCGCCCGGGAGCCCTGCCGCGGTGTTGAAGGCGATGTCGCCGTCGAAGCCGGCACGTTGCCAGGCGCCCAGCACGGCGGCGACCTCGGGGCGTCGGCCGCCTTCGAGTCGCAGCTCGAACAGGGCGAGCGTCACGTCTCGATCCTCGGTCAGCCTTCGCACGATGTCGCGGATGTAGTCGGCGAACAGCGCGGGGCCGGGTGGCACGTTCGCGCGGCGCTCGAGATCCTCAGTCGTAGGAGCGAGTCGCTCTCCGATTCGCTCGACGAGTCCCTCGATCAGGGCGTTCCGACTGCGGAAGTAGTTCGATGTGGTGCCGGTCGGAACCCGCGCGGCGACGTCGACCGCGCGGTGCGTGAGACCTCTCGACCCTTCACGTGCGAGCACCGTGAGTCCCGCATCCGCGATCGCCCGCCGCCGGGCGTCGTTCTTGACCATGGGAGAAGACTAGCGCAATCACTACGCCTGTTGTACTGTAACTGCGACAAACGTAGTGATTGGAGCATCATGCGAGAACTCGTGTACTACGCCGCCGTCACCCTCGACGGCTACATCGCCGGCCCGAACGGCGAGTTCGACGCGTTCCTCGTCGAGGGCGACCACATGGACGGCATCAATCGGCGCTTCGCCGACGCCCTCCCGACCGCCGCGGCCGCAGCGCTCGGGATCGCACAGAACCGCGACGTCTTCGACACGGTGCTGATGGGATGGAACACCTACCGGGTGGGCGGCCTGCCCAGCCCCTATGCGCACCTTCGGCAGATCGTGTTCAGTCGCACGAAGAGCGCAGAGGCCGAGAACCTGCAGGTCACTTCCGAAGACCCCGTCTCGGTGGTGCGGCGACTGAAGCAGGAGGACGGCGCCGCCATCTGGCTCTGCGGGGGCGGCGCTCTCGCCGCGTCACTCGCCGACGAGATCGACAGGCTCATCCTCAAGCGGCAGCCTCTGCTGTTCGGCTCGGGCATCCCGCTGTTCGGCGAGCGTCCGTACCACCCCGCGCGGTTCGATGCCGTGCAGACCGTTGCCTACGACAGCGGCGTGGTGTTCACCGAACTGGAGCGTCGGCGCGAGGGGTGATGCGAGAGATATCTTCCTGCTAGCATTCTGCTGTCAGGAGGCGGAATATGGCGACCGTGACCATCCGGAATCTCAGCGACGATGTCGTCGACGCGCTGAAGGAGCGTGCCCGACAGAACTCCCGCTCGATGGAGGCCGAGGTGCGCGACGTGCTCACGCGATTGGCAAAGAACAGCGCGAGCGGGCTCGAAGCCGACCTGGCGCAGCGGATGGCCCGTCCGGGCCGGTGGTCGGTCCCATCAAGCGAGATCATGGCGAGGGTGGATGCGAACCCGTCGACCCCGGAACATGACAGGATGCGTCGGGAATGGGCGGCGGAGCTGGAGGCGGACAGGCAGAATCACTTCTTCCTCGAACCGCTCCGGGACCCGTGGGAGAGTCGTGATTCTTCTTGACACGAACGTGCTGATCCAGCTCGACAGCGTGCAGTTGCCCCCGGACGACGTGGCTCTGAGCGCCATCGTCTACGCCGAACTTCAGCTCGGAGTCGAGCGTGCGACAGATCCGGTTCTTCGCCGCAGCCGCCGCAACGAACTGATGCGCCTCTCCTCACTCCTCGAAGCCGACTGGCTCCCGTTCGATCGGGCAGCCGCGGAGGGATACGCCCGCCTTGCGTCGGAGGTGATCCTGACCCGTCCCGCACATGCCCGGAGCAAGGACCTCATGCTGGCCGGGCACGCCTACGCACTCGGCGCCGCCCTCCTCACCTTCAACCCGAAGGACTTCGAGCTCGTGTCCGGCGACGTCGAGATCATCGTCCCCGAACTGCGCTGAGACAGGTCAGCCGCGCGCGGCCCACCACTCCCGAAGCCGCTGCTCGGCGACATCGGGGCCGAGCACGCCCTCGTCCAGGCGCAGGTCGAGGAGGAACCGGTACGCCTCGCCGACCTCGCGTCCGGGGCTGATGCCGAGCACCTGCTGGATGCGGTTGCCGTCGAGCTCCGGACGGATCGCGTCGAGCTCCTCCTGCTCGCGGAGTGCGGCGATGCGCGACTCGATGTCGTCGTAGGCGCTCGCGAGACGACCGGCCTTGCGCTTGTTCCGCGTGGTCACGTCGGCGCGGGTGAGGATGTGCAGGCGCTCCAGCAGATCGCCGGCATCGCGCACGTAGCGACGCACGGCCGCATCCGTCCAGGCGCCCTCGGCGTAGCCGAAGAAGCGCAGGTGCAGCTCGATGAGCGTGGCGACGGCGTTCGTGGTCTCGGTGTCGAAGCGCAGCGCCTGCAGCCGCTTGCGCGCCATGCGCGCCCCGACCACATCGTGGTGGTGGAACGTGACCACTCCCCCGGCCTCGAGCTTGCGGGTGCGCGGCTTGCCGATGTCGTGCAGGAGTGCCGCGATGCGCAGCGGCACGTCGGGCGCGGCGCCGGGGTGCCGGGAGTGCTCGAGCTCGATCGCCTGGGCGAGCACGGTGAGCGAGTGCTCGTAGACGTCCTTGTGGTGGTGGTGCTCGTCGACCTCGAGGCGCAGCTCGGTGACCTCGGGCAGGAACTCGTCGATCAGCCCGGTGTCGACCAGCACGCGGATCCCGCGCACCGGGTCTTCGGTCTGCATGAGGCGCACGAGCTCGGACTGGATGCGCTCCGGACTCACGATCTTCAGCGTCTCGCGGAGCTCGGCGATCGCCTCGGCCGTGGCCTCTTCGACGCGGAAGCCGAGCTGGGCGCTGAAGCGCGCGGCGCGCAGCATGCGCAGGGGGTCGTCGCCGAACGAGATCCGGGGGTCCGCCGGGGTGCGCAGAACACCCGCGATCAGATCTTCCACCCCACCGGTCGGGTCGACGAGCTTGACCGACGGCACCTGCAGGGCCATGGAGTTGACGGTGAAGTCGCGGCGCACGAGGTCGCCGTCGATCGTGTCGCCGAACTCCACCGTGGGCTTGCGGGTCACGCCGTCGTAGCTGTCGGCACGATACGTCGTGATCTCGACCTGTTCGCGCTGCACGCGCGCGCCGATCGTGCCGAACGCCCGGCCGATGTCCCACTGTGCGGTCGAGATCGGCGTGACGATGGTCAGGATCTCGTCGGGCGAGGCGTTGGTCGTGAAGTCGAGGTCATGGGTCGCGCGTCCGAGCAGCGCATCGCGCACCGGACCACCGACGACGGCCAGATCGAAGCCGGCCTCCTCGAACGCCGTCGCAAGGGTGCGGACGACCGGATTCTCGGCGAGCGCACCGAGACGGGCGAGGCCGTCAGCCATATTGAGCATGGGTTCCAGCGTACCGGGGTGAGCCGTTCGTGCCGGGGCCGTCTGCTGCTCCTCCTTCCTCGTCTCCGAGCCGTTCTGCGAAACCCAGACCATCCGCCCGCGCGCCGGCGCGCCACCCCTCGACACGCCGGTCCCCGCGACGTCGGTCTCCGTTTCGGCCGAAGGAGCGTCGGTCGCGGAGTTCACCCGCCCTTCCCTTCGGGGTCAGACGCCGGTCATCCATCTTCGATGGGGTGGAGGGGCCTCGTGCGGCTGAGCACGGAAACCCCACCTCGAAGGACTGACATGACCTCCCCCACCCCTGCGGTGCGGTGGCGGCGTCGCGGACTGACGTCCGTCGCGCTCCTCGCCCTGCTCGGCGGCGCCGTCGTCGCCCCCGCGGCTCTCGCCGCACCCGACCCCGAGGTGCCGACGGGATCGCTGATCACCGGCGACACCTCCTGGCACTACCTCGACGACGGCTCCGACCCGTCTCCCGCACCGGCGGCGCTCCGCGACTGGACACTGCCCGCCTATGACGACAGCGCATGGAAGACCGCGACCGGCTCGTTCGGCGCGAAGGGCGGGAAACTCGCACCGGTCGGGCCGCAGACGCCGAAGACCCTTCTGAACCACTACCTCGACGGCGCGAAAGCCCCGACCGTTCCCACCTACTTCTTCCGCACGACGTTCGAGCTGGAAGCGGGCGTCGCCGAGCAGGTCGCCGCCCTGCAGAGCACGATCACCTACGACGACGCGATCATCGTCTGGATCAACGGCGAAGAGGTCGCCCGCTACGTCGACGGCCGCATCACCGACACCACCAACGTCGAGTACGCGGGAGACGGCAACGGCGACCCGCTCACCAGCACGTTCAGCGCCGAAGGCGACCTGCTGCACGACGGCACCAACACGATCGCCGTCTCGCTGTTCCAGGACCGGGAGACCAGCTCCGACATCTTCTTCGACATGTCGTCGCTGACGCTGGTGAAGGCATCCGCTCCCGGCACCCCGGTCGTCGCCGCGCCGACCCGCGTCATCCTCACCCCGACCGAGCAGCCTGCCGTCTCGCAGTCGTTCTCCTGGCTCGCCGGCGACGCCTCGCACACGGTCGGACAGGTCGAGATCGCGCCGTCCGCGGGCGGCGAGACCCGCACCGTCGACGCGTATGACGCGGGTGTCGTGAACGGCAACCCGAACAAGCACTTCTCGGCCACCGTGACCGGCCTCACCGCCGCCACCGAGTACCGCTATCGCGTCGGCCTCCCGGGCAGCTGGAGCGACTGGTTCACCTTCCGCACCGCGGATCCGTCCGTGACCGACTTCCAGTTCATCTACTACGGCGACGCGCAGATCGGCCTCGACACCACGTGGCCGAGCGTCGTGAAGCAGGCGGAAGCCGCCGCGCCTCGGTCGATCGGCTCGGTGCACGCGGGTGACCTCATCAACACGTCGAGCAACGAGAACGAGTGGGTCAACTGGTTCAAGGGCATGAAGGACTCGGCCGTCCGCACCAACGTGATGGCCGCCCCCGGCAACCACGAGTACTCGGGCGACAAGCTGCTCACGGCGTGGAAGGCCGCGTTCGAATACCCGCGCAACAACCCGTCGACGAGCTCGATCGGCGAGCTGGCCGACCTCGCCAAGGGCGACTCCGCCGTGGCGCAGCAGTACCGCGCGTTCTTCGACCACTGGAGCTCGTTCGCCGCCGAGACCGCGTACTACACCGACTACCAGGGCGTGCGTTTCATCACGCTGAACGCCACCCGCGACACGACCTTCCTGACCCCGGCCGGACTCCCGTCCTGCACGGGCACGGAGTGCCCGTCGTCCCAGATCGGCACGCTGTGGACCCGCTTCCAGGGCGCCTGGCTCGACCTGCTGCTGCAGAACAGCCCGTCGAAGTGGAACGTCGTCACGTTCCACCAGCCGGTGTTCTCGGCATCCGAGGGTCGCGACGAGCCGGTGCTGCGCGCCGAGTGGCTCCCGGTCTTCCAGCGCAACGACATCGACCTGGTGCTCATGGGCCACGACCACACCTACGCTCGCGGCTACGTGAACACCGATGCCACCGAGACCCCCGGCCTCACCACCGGCCCGGTCTACGTCGTGTCGAACTCGGGCGCGAAACACTACGACCTCGAGACCCCCGAGAAGAACGTCTGGACCAACAACGGCGCCACCCAGGTGCTGCGCGGGCAGGGCGTGACGACCTACCAGGTCATCGACGTCTCGAAGAACCAGCTGGTCTACCGGTCCTACCTCGCCGAGAAGCAGCCGGGCGCCACGACCGAACTCCCCGTCGGCGCCGTCTACGACACGTTCACCGTGACGAAGTCGGATGCCGGGGAGAAGTGGGTCACCGAGGCCGGCGTCACGCCTCCGGTCACGCCGGAGCCCGAGGTTCCGGCCAAGGTCGAGCTCGGCGCGGCATCCGTGAAGGCCGGCGGCACGGTCACGGTATCGGGCAGCGGCTTCGCGGAGGGCGCGCAGCTGCGACTCGAGCTGCGCTCCGACCCGGTGCAGCTGGGCACGGCCACCGCCGGTGCGGACGGATCCTTCCAGCGCACGGTCACGATCCCGGCGAACACCCCGGCCGGCGCGCACACGCTCGCGGTGATCCTGCCCGACGGCACCGAGGTCACTGCCGCCCTGAGCGTCACGGCCACGGCCGGTG